>JASFTA010000308.1:0-3936 GCA_050114115.1 Desulfobacterales bacterium
GCATGTAAATGCCGGCCACGTTCTTCAGGCGGCCCTCATCGCGGGTATGGCATTCGTTGCAGGCCAGGGTCTTGTCTTTGGGCGCCACCATGTGGGTGGTCGGGAACACGTAGGTGGTGTCCACGAAGTCGAACTCACCCGAATAGGGCAGCCCGTTGGCGGCCTGGCCGGCGGCCAAAGCCCGCTGCCAGTCCAGGGTTTTCCAATAGCCCTCGGTACCGCCGGAGAGCATGGGCACCAGCAGGGTCTTGTGAACCTTGTCGTAGGGCTGACGCGCCCGATGGACCTTAAACGGCGCGATCCGGCTGTTGACGTCCCGGGGCCCCCCTTCCGGCCAGGAAAGGGCCACGGTCCGGCCGGGGTCGATCATATCCTTGGCCGTCACCGATTTGATGGTGCCGTTGTACCAGAAGTATTCCGGTTCGATTCTTGGCCCAGGTGAAGCGCCCCTTGATCGACATGTAGTCTTTCTTGCCGAATTCGTCTTTGGTGTAAAACTTCTTGCCGTCCTTGAGCTGGCCGGCCTCGGACCAGTCCCAGGTCATCTTGGTGGGCAGTTCCCGCGCCATGCTCGGAATATGGCAGGTCTGGCAGGCCACGCGGTCGGTATGATCGTTGGCTTTGGAGCCCTCGGCGTGGGGCGTGGCGCTGTGGCAGGATTCGCAGGTGATCTTGGCGGTCAGGTCGTCCTCGATCAGGCTTTTACGATCCGTGGCGGCCGGCCGGGTATAGACGCGCCCGGCGATATTGTGCTGGGAGGTGGTGTGGCAGCGCGTACAGTCGAAGTTCTGGCCGTCTACGCCCATGTGGACGTCCAGGGCCTTGGTGGGCTTGATCAGGGAAGTGTCCAGATCCCCGTGCTTGACCCCGTCGCCGCCGCCGCCGATAAAATGGCAGCCGCCGCAGTTCTGGCGCTGGGGCCGGCCGATATCCTGGGCGGCGGCCTGGAGTTCGGCCCGGATTTCCGCCGCGATCTCGAGTGAATCGGCGTCACCGGCTTCGGTGAAGGCCGCCAGATCCTCGACGGCTTCATCCCAGCTGACTTTCTTGCGGCTGTGGCAGTTGAGGCAGTTGATCCCGCTCTCCAGCGACGTGCCCCATCCGGGATGGCAGGACAGGCAGCTCGTATCCTGGTTCATGTTGGCCGAAATGCAGAAATTGTTGAGCGACTGGGCGGCTTTGCCGTATTTGGCCTCTTCGCCTTTGGCGGAGGCCTGCCAGGTCCAGTGAATCGTCTGGTGAAACTGGGTGGCGGCTTCCGAGTGGCAGGACAGACAGGCATTGGTGATGTCCTGGCCGGACTTGAATTCCTGCTTCAGGGCCGCGTGCTTGCTGTGATCCGTCGTGTTCCAGGGCGGCCGTGCCTTGGTGGCCTGCTGGGCCATGGTGCGCCCCGGCGCGTCGTCGGCCACGGCCGTGGCGGTCGCCAGAGCCGGCCGCGCCCCCAGGACACCCAGTGCCACAGCAATGAGCGCCAGAAAAAGAATTGTGCGAATATGTCGGTTCATGCCCGGTTTCCTATGATGCTTGACCGCCGCCTCCCGGTGCCATGTAGACCTTCAGGCGGCGGTGTTCGCTGTGTCTCGGGGTGATTATGACTGCGGCGGGACGATTTTGTACGAGCCGTCCTTGTTGAAGGTGATCTCCGCTTCCAGGTAGTAGACTTCTTTGAGTTCCGGGCGCAGGTCCTGCAACATATAATAGGACTCGCCGCTGCGCGCCCCGGTGCTGCACACAAATACCACCGGCTTGGTGGCGGGCAGGGATTTAATCTTGGCTTCGAGGGTTTCCACCGGGATGTTCACCGCCCCCTTGAAGCTGCCCAGGGCATATTCATCGGCGTCGCGCACGTCCACCAGATAGATGCTCTCCGGGTTGTCTTTGAGAATCTTTTCAAAGGCGGCAATTTCAATACTGCCTTCTTCCTTGCCGGCCTGGATCTTGGCCGTTGTCTGGCTGCCGACATATGCTTTCCAGGAGGGGTAGCCGGTCGAGAACACTTTCACGTTGGTGTGGCCCAGGGCGATGGCTTTCTGCGCGCCCTTGTGGCTCAGCTTGCATTTCAATCCGCCGCAGTAGAACACCAGCAGCTTGTCTTTGTCTTCAGGCAACTGGTCGGTCATGCCGTCGAACTTGGTGGCCGGAATGCTAATGGCCCCGGGCAGATGGCCCTTGTCGTATTTCTTGCGTTTGGGGCGGGAATCGATCAGGACCATGTCGGCCTGGCTGTCAACCTGCTTCTTGACCCACTCCACCGACACCGAGGCGTAATTGCCGGGAACCGCCAGCCAGCCAGGATATCCCTTGGCAAACACCTTGACGTTGGTATAGCCCAGCGCTTCCGCCTTGAAGGCCGATTTGTGGCTGAGCGGGCACTTCAGCCCCCCGCAGTAGAAGATCAGGAGGGCATCCTTGTTCTCCGGCAGGAGGTGGGTCAGCTTATCGAACTGGGTGTTGGGGATGCTCACGGCCATGGGAATGTGGCCCTTGATGTACTTGGGCTTGTGCGGCCGCGAATCGATGATCATCACATCTTCCTGCATGGGCACCTTGGCATACTGGCCCACGAAGGCCGCATCGACGATCTGCGGGTACTGCAAGTTGGTATCGGCTTCCGCCGTTGCTTTGGATTGCGGGTTGCTGGCACATCCGAACGCCACCAGAACCACCAGGGACAACACCAGGCCAAGGGCAAAAAATCTGTTGGTCTTCATCTCGCCATCCTCTTTCTATAAATTGATCGTTGCGCCGACGCGCCGCCGGCGAATCCACATCCGGCGTCTACTTGCACTTGGCCGGCGTGGGGGAATCCGACGCATGCGCATGCAGATAGGTAAAGATGTCGGTGACATCCGTATCCGAAAGCTGAGCCCATTCCTCGTCGCAGCCGAACGCCCCGAAGTCGCGGTTGTCGAACAATTGCTCCCACTCGGCCTGGGTGCGGGCATCCGGGTTCACGGGCGGCTTGGCCGTGTCCACGGCACCGCGGGCGTGACAGGCCTTGTAGACTTTGCGGTAAGTGTATTTCCCCTTGCGCTTGTTGCCCTGCTCCATGGCCAGCGCGCTGCCGGCGGTCGTCAGCATGAAAATGGCCGCCATTGCCGAAAAAATCATTCTGCTAATCATGTTTCCTCCCAAATGATAAAAATATGGATCCCAAATCCTCCGACCGTCCGACAGGGACGGCCTGATCAAAGTCACGAATCTATATCAAAACATGGCAATTCTTATGCCATAATCTACCAGCATGATTAATTTTCTTAACCTATTGTTATAACATATAATAAATAATTTCATTGCCCTGTATGGCGATTCACCTGCTAACAGCCTGCTAACAGATGCTAACTTAACAAGTTAACACTTGAACCCACGTTAACAGTTTCGTTTTCGACGCCCCTGCCAGGGCGCCGTTTGGTTGACGCTTTTTGATTCGACCTTAGGTTGACCATAACCCAAGAAGCACGGCCCTATATTTAAGCTAGGATAATCGAAATCCGTTCACGTGATCTGCGCTGCGGCGTAAGAAGCGACTGCAGGGAGGTGCACATGAAATTCAATGGCTTCGCAATTAACGTTCTTGTCGCGGTGACCCTGGCCCTGATGCCGGGATCGCTCCTGGCGTCAGAAACCTACACTGTCGACAGCGTTCACTCCTACGTCATCTTTAAGATCAATCATCTGAACATCGGCAACTCCTATGGCCGCTTCGACGATCCCAGCGGTAGTTTCACCTGGGACGAGGCCAATCCGGCCAACAGCAGCTTCGAATTCATGGTCCAGGCCGCCAACGTCGACACGAACAACGAGAAGCGCGACAAGCACCTGCGCAGCCCCGAGTTTTTCAATGCCAGCCAGCATGCCGCGATCAGCTTTAAAAGTGAGACCGTAAAGCCGGTCAATCCCGATACATTTGAAATCAGCGGCATGCTGACCATG
>JASFTA010000309.1:0-3932 GCA_050114115.1 Desulfobacterales bacterium
AAAATTGAAAGACACGGAACTGGCAAGGTCTCGAAGACTGTCCCTATCTCGACAAAGTCGATCAGGGGCGTCGTAAAGTACAAGAGGGGCCCATCTATATCCAGCGTGAAACCGATCGCATCTACACCGATACGACGGCCGCGTGCACCATCGAAGACAACGGTCTGGATCGAAGCATCGGCATTGCCAAAAAAGGCAGCCGTACGACCGTCGTCTGGAACCCATGGATCGACAAAGCCAGGCGCATGCAGGATTTCGGGGATGATGAATATGAAACCATGGTCTGCGTCGAAACAGCGAATGCCGCTGCGGACGTTGTCTCCCTGGCGCCGGGCGGCAGCCATACGTTGGAACAGGTCGTTCGTGTTGCTTCTTTAACCGGTCACGAAGAATAGCTGGCGGTTGGATTGGCGATGCTTTTAATCTCTCTGGTTTGGAAATCCAGGCCCGGTTCGAGGGAGCCTCTTACTCAGACAGTTCGCGCCAGGAGTTTGCTTTTTATTGAGCGAGCAAGGAATGCGAGATGACCAAGGTTTATTTTTCCAGGATATTGGCCATATCGTCAAAGTTTACATATTTATAAATTTTCTTGATATTATTACTCTGGTAATAATTGATACCAATCACGTCATGCCGGACTTGATCCGGCATCCAGTGTTTTTCTGGATTCCGGCTTTCGCCGGAAGGACAACTTTTTGCGTGTTTAGTTGCCAAAGTAATAAATGGACTGTAAAGGGCGTTAATTAATCCCAGGCGGTGCGGGTAAGGTTCATTTGTACACGGCTATCAGAAAGGGGGCGTGCGGTAACACGCCCCCATAGGATGACATTATTGGGTGGCCTGATGTTGGTACACGTGTACATCCCGTTGTGGGAAGGGAATACTGATTCCCTGGGCATCGAACGCTTTCTTGATGGCCTCATGGGTGTCCATGTAAACCCCCCAGTAGTCAGACGCTTTAGCCCAGGGACGCACCACGAAATTCACGCTGGAGTCGGCCAGTTCCACCATGGCGATCTGGGGCGCTGGATCTTTCAGGATGCGGGAATCCTTGGCCAGCACGTCGGCCATGATCTGTTTGGCCTTGTCGATGTCATCGTCATAGCCAATGCCCATGACCATATCCACACGCCGGGTGCCCTTAACCGTCCAGTTGACGATGTTGTCGCCGGTCATGGCCGCATTGGGGATAATAACGGTCTTGTTGTCCGGCGTCACCAGAGTGGTGGTGAAAATGCTGATCTCCTCGACCGTGCCGGCGCTACCGGCCCCTTCGATGTAGTCGCCCACGCGAATGGGGCGGAACAGAATCATCAGGAAGCCTGCGGCAAAGTTGGAAAGCGAGCCCTCTAATTTCTCATCCTTTCTTGCGCCCCTTTTAAAAGGGATCAATTCGGTGCCGTGAATGTCGAGGGGCGGTGAACACTAGCGACGAAGGTCATTTTCAAACCAACCCATGGCGGAAAACATATAATAGGTTATCCATGCAAAGAATGCAACGAGTAGTATTGCCATATTGATGATACGTCAGATAGTAATGTGTAGCGCACTTCAATGGGGTTGATTCCTATAAAATGGCGACCCGTCAGGACGGCTGTCAGGCCGCCCTGACGAGCAAGCCACGCCTATGTGGTCTGGTCATCCACCTTTGCATCGGGTGAATTCTTTTGGATCGATTCGATGGCGGACAGGGCAGATCTTTTCTGTTTGTACCCCTGGCTGGCAAACATGTTCTCACCGTTGGGAGCCTTGAATCTAAACCGGAAATCACCTGCATTGTCTTTGTATAGCTCGAATTTGTAGGCCATTTTGCTTCTCCTTGTCTGTTTTTGGGGGTAGGATTACTTGAGCCCTTCATTATTCTTCCAGTTTTCAGCTGTTTGTCGAAGTTGTGGCGTTATCGACGTTCATTGGCATTTGCAGAATTCAGGGAGAATTTCACATTCGCTGTTTCTGCAGTTGTCGCAGGGTGTCTTTTTCCTAATTGGTATTCATTTTTCACGAATTCCTTGAGCAATTGACATGCCAATTTTTCTGGATATCATGCAATAAGAAAATAACCATCCGTAATTACGTAGGATTTCAGACTATCAAAGATGGTTTATGCCAGGTGGACCGGCAATAATTGGGGCATATGCCTAATGCCGTGCGCCATATCGCACGGCCAGGACATGATTGGTACCGGCATTGATTGTAAAAAACAAATAATCGAAGCCTCTTCCTTGGCAAGTCGAAAAGTGAGGCAGGCTGCCCGAATGATTGTTGACCACTAATATAGGTATGTGCCGGCCCCTGATGATGGTGCCAAATTGGAAAACGCTTGGAATTCTACAAGGATTCTACCAGAGTGAGTCGGCGGGCATTTTTAGGTATTAGAAATAACAGCGAAAAATTGGCCGGGGCGGAGTGCTTGCCCGCCTCAGGAGTGCTTGCCCGCCTCGGGCGGGGATGTAACCTCCGGCGTCCTGCTCCCCAACTGCGATGGCTTTGCAAAAATCCCCATAGCAGCGTTACCTGACGCTTCATCCTTCATCACGGCGGCATACGGCAAGTTCGCCGCCTTCTTCGGGATTCGCAAGCCGCATCTTGAAACTTTTTCAAAGCCATCATTATTGTTTTTGCCCCTGAGTTGGGATCGTAGCATCCATACATCGTCTATCCAGGCGGCCTTTCCATAGGCCTCGATCCACAATATTTGCATTATTTCTCTATGCGTTCATTCTTTTTAGCCTGCGCCAGAGGGTTGACCGACTGATACCGAGGATTTTGGCCGCTTCGGAATGCTTTCCCCGGCTCAGCACCAGGGCCCGTCGAATATCTTCCATTTCAGCATTTCGCAGTTGCATGTGGATTTCACTCTCGAACTGGTCTTCCAGATGTATACGCACTATCTCTGTATCGATCTTTGGTCCTTTTAATGTCGCCAGGATTCTCTCGACGAGGTTTTGAAGCTCCCGGATGTTCCCGGGCCAGTTGTGTCGCGTCAACTCCTTTAGGGCTTTTGGTGTGAATTTTAGTTTACGATTCATTTTGGCGGCATGTTTTTCGAGAAAAAATAGGGCCAGGGCAATGACGTCTTCATTGCGTTCACGCAAAGGATAAAGCCTCAACTGCAATACATTAAGGCGGTAATAGAGGTCTGCCCGAAATTTCTTCTCGTTGACCAGTCGCTTTAGGGGCCTGTTTGTGGCGGCAATAATCCTGACGTCGATTGGCGTCACTCGGTCGCTTCCCAGGCGCATGACCTGCTTCTCCTGTAAAACCCGCAGCAGTTTCCCCTGGGTCATTGTGGTCAGTTCGCCGATTTCATCGAGAAAAAGGGTCCCCCCGTGGGCGACCTCGAAAAGCCCCGCCTTGCCTTTCTGGCTGGCTCCCGTGAAGGCGCCACCCACATAGCCGAACAGTTCGCTTTCGAGGATCTGTTCCGGCAGGGCGGCACAGTTCAGGGCCACGAAAGGGCCTTGGCTCCGGTCGCTGCCATTATGGATGCTCTGGGCGAAAACTTCCTTGCCTGTCCCCGTTTCCCCCAGGATCAGAATGGCCGAGTCCGTCAGGGCGAAATCCCTGGCAAGCGAGACGGATTTTTTTAGCTGATCGCTGGTGCCGATGATGTCGTCAAAACACATGTTCGCCACATGTCCGGTTGAAAACAGACGTCTTCTGACTTTGGCTTCCATCTGTTGAAGCTTGGTCACTTCCTGGAAATTGATGACCACACCAACGACCTGGTTGCTGACGCATATGGGAACCTTGTTGCAGACCACCTGCTCATTGTTGATTTTCAGCAGTTGGGCCAGGTCTTCCTTGGTTGAGCATAGCGCCCTGTGGACCTCGAGATCGGGCCAGACCTCCTGGATGTTATGCCCAATCGCCTTTGAGGCTGGGAGCTGGGTTACCCTTTCCGCGACCGGGTTGAAAATGTTGATCAGCCC
>JASFTA010000310.1:0-3931 GCA_050114115.1 Desulfobacterales bacterium
GTGGGGGTTTTCGTCCAGGAAGGCGCGCACCATGTCGGCCTGGCCGGTCTCGACGACTTGGATCAGGGGCGGTTTGCTGCGCTGGCCTGCCAGGGCCGGATCGGCGCCGGCGGCGATCATGATGGCGACCGATTCCGGCGGGCCGTTTCGTTTGACCACCGTCAGGGGATAGCGGTTTAGGGGGTCGCGTTGGTTGAGGTCCACGCCGGAGGCGGCAATCAGCCACACCATTTCCGGGTAGGGCGCCGCCTGCTGCAGGAGGTCGCACAGGTCACGGCTTTCCGGGTCCACCCTGGCGCCGGCCTCGATCAGCATGGCGACCATGGCCGTGTCCTTGATAGAGGCGGCGGCCTTGAGGGGGAACCCCCCGTTGATTCCCCATCGCACCGCTTGGCTGGGATCGGCCCCGGCCCCCACCAGGGCGGCGGCGATCTCACTGTGGCCGGCCCAAAGTGATTCCATAAGCGGGGTACGCCCGTCATCGGTCGTTGTATTGACATCGGCCCCCTTTTCGATCAAGAGGCGCGCCAGGGTTGTGTGGCCGTTCTTGGCGGCCCGGACCAGCGGCGTTCGGCCTTTTGGCGTTGCGGCCTCGCTGTCGGCGCCGTTGTCCAGCAGGATCCGGGCGACGGCGACCGCAGCCTCCGGCGTTTGGCGGCGATAGGGGCTGTTGGCGGACAGGTACAGCAGCAGGGTATCGCCCTGGTCATTGCGGGCATCGGGGTCGACCCCCAGGGAAAGGAGCGTTTCCAGCAGGTCGGGATCCGGCTGGCGGGCGGCATGGAACAGGTCCGCGGCCGATCCCGGCGGCGGGTTGGCGTTGGCCAGGATGGCGACGATGTCCGGGCGGTCGTTTTGAATCGCAATCACCAGCGGGGTTTCGCCCCGGCCGTTGCGTCCTACGGCCCCGGCCCCGGCCTCTGCCAACAGGCGCACACACGGCGTACAGCCGGCTTCCACCGCTTTCAGCATGGGCGTGGCTTTGGCAAAGGCCAGGATGTTCGGGTCGGCACCGTGGTTCAACAGGGCCTGGACGGCCCGCGCGTCGCCTTTGGCCGCGGCGGTGATTAAGGGCGGCCCGGCGCTGGTGGTGCGGGCATCCGGGTCGGCACCGG
Organism: Desulfobacterales bacterium; assembly: GCA_050114115.1. Taxonomy (GTDB): domain Bacteria; phylum Desulfobacterota; class Desulfobacteria; order Desulfobacterales; family UBA5852; genus JABZFP01. The sequence continues at coordinate 1,116 of JASFTA010000310.1, forward strand.
CGGCCAGGAGCACCTGCAGGGTGGCAAGATCATCGTTTTGGGCCGCCGCCATCAGCGGTGTGGCGGACGTGTAGCGGGGGGCGTCGGGCGGTGCGCCGTGCTCCAGAAGCACGGCGGCCACGGCGGTATGTCCGCGCCGGACCGCGGCCATCAGGGGTGTGTAGGCGCTGTCCACCGGCCCGTTCGCGTCCGCCCCCCGGGTCAGCATGAGCCGCACCAGATCAGGATCACCGGCCGCGGCCGCCAGGACGATCAAGGGGCGATGGGTGCCGGGCCGCCGATAATTGAGATCCGCCCCGGCCCGCACCAGCTCCCGGGCCCGCCCGGCGTCCGCGGTGCTGATGGCCGGGGTGGGCCGTAACCGCAGGAGTTCGTACAGCTCGGTTTCGGCGGGCGCACGAAAGTCGTCGAGCTTGCGTACCGCAGCGATGTCCATCTGGTTGGCAATGACCAGGTGGTAGCCGTTGATCCCGAAAAACAGCAGAAAATAGACATAGATCCAGCTGTTGCGCCACGGGGCCCCGGACAACCAGGCACACACCAGGGCCCCAATCCCCAGGGTGAGGTGGACGGCCCCCGCCAGCATCCAGGGAATGAGGATGATCATGGCCTCTGGGCCTGACTTGGGGCCGAAGATCGCAAACAGGACCAGAATAACAGCCGCGGCCAGACAGATCAGGGTCAGGATATCGGCCAGTTTTTGAAAATTTTGCCGGCGGGAAGTGGTCATGGGTTAAAAAATACCTCCGGGTGTATGCGTCTGCGTCGATATTGCCCCCTGGTAGAAGGCCGCCAATCTGCAAAAATGCCTGACGCGTCGTGTTGGCCGTATTTTAGCGACGATGCTACCATGTTAATCGGTTTCCAGGCTTTTGGACATAAAAAATCCGTGGTACCAGGCTTTGCAGGCGCTACGCTGGTCACAACCGGGATACGTCTTATTTTGCCGCCATGCGCGGCCGGGTGCTCAAGGCCGATATCTACCCTGACATCTGGGGGCGCAAGGAGGATGCCGCCGACAACCTCGCGTACCGTGTGGACTACTTCGACATTTTGCGCGGTCGCATGGCCCAGGCGGCTGAAGAGAAGATGGGTATTGTCCTTCATTTGGGTTGACAGGGAACCAAGGGAATGCAACCGGGGGCTTTTTCCGAGAACGTCATTTTGGAAAGCGAAACGATTCATGCGACGCAAACAGTCTGAAATCACGAACCCGGCCGAACTGACGCGCATCCTGGATGCCAACACCATCGGGCGGATGGCCACTATCGGCCGGGACGGCTACCCTTACGTCACGCCGGTCAATTTTGTCTACGATCAGGGCTGCATCTACTTCCATTGCGCCTTGAAGGGCGAAAAGCTGGACAATATCGCGCGCGAGTCCAGGGTGTGTTTCGAGGTGGACATCCCCATGGCCTACAAGGATCTGGGCTTCGATCCCGAGGGCGGGGCCTGCAAGCTGCATCAGTTCTACTACAGCGTGATCATTCGCGGCGAGGCCCGCGTGCTGCCCGACGGCGAGCGCAAGGCCGCAGCCCTGAACGCCCTGGTGGCCAAACACGAACCGGGGCGCTCATTTGAACCGGTGGCGGCGGACATGCCGGCCTGCAAGGCCTGTGCGGTGGTGGAGATCAAACCCCGCAGCATGACGGGCAAGAGCGACCTGGCCCAGGGTAAAGTGCCAGAGGAACGCCGCGCCATCGCCCGCTACCTCGTGCAGCGCGGCCGGCCCGGGGATCTGGAGGCTGTGGCGGCCATGGGTTTTGACCCCGCGCGAATCTAGTTTGGGCCACGCCCGCATCACCTTTTGGAGAATCTGGCGCCGTTTTTTTACCTTGATTGTTGACCATCGGCAGATCGGAAAGCGGCAGCGGATACCGCTACACAGCGCTGAGATTACCATCGAAAGCCAAGTGCGAGCCGGGCGTGCTCAGCGTCTCGGTATGACCAGGTTTTCCAGATCCCGGGCCATCCGGCGGGCGAGCCTGGCCGCCTGATCGCCCAAAGCTTCCGGATCGGTGCAATGCGGCAGGACATAGGTGCCGAAGATGCGGCTCTGGCCGTACGCGCCCAGGCGGGCAAACAATTCGCGGATCAGGTCGGCGTTACCGGCCACCGGCCCGCCGCAGGTGACCAGCAGGGCCATCGGCTTGCCTTGTAGACGGGAGACGAACTGGCGCGTTCCATATCTCGTCACGAAACAGTAATGGCGGTCAGGGCCTTCATTTGGGCACTGAAACTCCAGGCGTAAAGGGGGGTGGCGTAGATCACGGCATCCGCGGCGACGATCTGTTCCAGGATGGCGGGGCCTTCGTCCTGCTGGGTGCAGGCGCCGGGCCGACCGGTTGCCTGGCAGGCGTTGCAGCCGAAGCAGCCGTTGACCCTGCGCTGGGCCAGATCCACGCGCTCTACCGCGAAGCGTGCATTGATTCGTCTTTCGAAGTTGCTAAGCACGCTGGCGGTGTTGCCCTTCAAGCGAGGGCTCCCCAGAATCGTCAGGATTTTCATGAAGCCGTTCTCCCAATTCAGCCAAGGCATGAACGCCAGTCATTACGGCCGCCAGACGGTACCCGGCCATTGACGACCGCCCCTGGCCATGGCGGTTTGGAATGTATGGGGCGCCCGTGCATTTTCGGTGACGCACGGGATTTATTGACGAATGCTAATGCCGCCGGTGCGGGTTGCAAGCCTCGTCCGGGGGGCGGCCCCTGTGGTGAAGGGTATGGCTCTTCCCGGAATGAGAATGGATTCAACGCCGCGCCGGCCCGCGGGCGCAGCTTGAAAGTGCTGGCAGGATTAGTCTGTGCCTATCCATA
>JASFTA010000311.1:0-3925 GCA_050114115.1 Desulfobacterales bacterium
GGCCAAGGCACTCGATCGCCGCTGTGCGCGTGTTCCGAATGTTGAATCCCAGGCATAAAAAAAGCCCGCTCCGCTCACCAGGTGGGCGGTACGGGCCTTAGAAAGGTGTTTTGATGTCGTATGGCCTCACGGCACGCCTCCGTCGTCGTCGACACAAAACGGTTGAGGCAAATGAATGCCAAGTGGTGGGGGCGCCATTCGGCTTTTTCGGGGCCGAAGCCGGCGCCCCTGGCAGACTGTGGCAAAACGTCATGAGCGCAGGCCAGACAAGGCAAAATCTGACGAGAAAGCGCAGTTTATGTGCCAGAAATGAGCAATAGGAGGAGGAATTTAACGCCGTATGGCCAAACGCACTAGCTTTTCAGCAACCTGTTAAAGACAGGCGGAAACCCACTATAGAAAAGCACCTGGTGCAGGTCAATCGTAAATTGACGCGCGGGGACCGTCCGGTGCAAATCGGCGTGGACCTGGCCTGACGGATAGTGCCTTCGGCCTGGCCCCAAGTGCATTGCGCCATCGATCGTCGGCTCATTAAGGGCGATCGGAGCCCACTTCGTTCTCGGGGTGGTCTCGTTGCATTTTTTATTGGACAGCGGCCATCGGCAATGCCTAATATGGAGTACACTCGTTTTATCGATTCACGTGCCGGCCTGTTTAGGCCCTTCAATATTCTGATCAGGAGAATACCATGCGGCGGAAGATCGTTGGTCTGGGGCTATTTGTCATGCTTATCGGCGCGTTGATTGCGGCGTGGCCACACCCGCTCCTGGCAGACGCCCGCCTGTTTCAGCTGGAGACACGGGATGGCATCCGCAATCGGGTGATCGTCTACCGCCCCGACAAACCGGTGGCGGCCCTGGTCCTCTTTCCGGACGGCAGCGGCCGCCTGGAGCTGACCCATGTCTTCAACCGGCCGGACATCGGCCGGCACAGAGAAATCCCCTTTGCGCTGATGGGCAACTTGCTGGAGCGCAACATCATGATCGTCCTGCCGGATACGCCGCTGGACCACAGTTCGCACCTGGGTCTCAACGGCTGGCACGGCAGCGGCATATTCCGAATCAGCGCGGATCACGCGCAAGATGTACGGGAGATCGTGGCCTTTATCAAATCCGGTGAAGACATCCCGGTCTGGCTGGCCGGCATCCGTATGGGTGCTTTTTCGGCGACCAACGCCGCCATTCGGCTGGGAAACGTCGTGGACGGACTGATCATTGCGGGCGGCATCACCCAGTGCCCGGAACAGCGGACCCTGCTGCATCTTTGTCCAGAAGGCCTCATGGGGATGGATCTTTTCGATATCACCGTGCCGACCCTGGTTCTGTCCGGCGGCAGCGACGACCCCTTTACCGGCGACCCCTACCCGGAAACCATGATTTCCTCGGCCCTCTCAAGGGCTCCGTCCGTGCGCGCCCGGATCTATCCCGCCATCGTGGACTTTGAATCCTGGGATCAGCTCCCGCCAGGACCGGAAACCCTCACAGGCGTCAGCGAGGATCGGGTGGCCTGGGAAATGGTCAACTTCATTCAAGGCCATCAACCGGTCAAGCCGGCGCAACCCGGAAGCCCGGCGGCGCCGAACCGTCCGCTGACGCCGATGGGCAAGCTGTTCATCTGCCTCTACTAATAACCGCTTAGAAGCCGCATCTTTGGGCCCCGGCCGGCGTTCTCGCTCCCTGCCGGTCCTCGACGTAGCATCACTACGCCTGCGGGCGTCAGGTCCCTGCGGCCTGGCCCGATACCAAAATCTACGGCTTCTAAGCGGTTATTTCTCTTGGCATCTTTGGGCCCCGGCCGGCGTTCTCGCTCCCTGCCGGTCCTCGACGTAACCGCCAGGGCGTTGAAAAGCGGCGCCTAAGGCCGCCATTCTGCGTTGCGGCCCTTGCGGACGTGCTCACAACCCCATGGTTGCTGCGCGTCCCGCTTCGAACCGCGCCTTGCCTGACAGCCTGATGCTTGCTTTTGAGCGCCCTGGTAGTCGCCTGAGGGCAATGGGTCCTGCAGGATGTTGGACACCACCATTTGATAGTTTTTGTGAGAATTCAAACGGAATCGTAAAACGTTCGAAAGCAAGGCTTGCGGAGACCGAGAAATGAGGCGTACTCAAGTACGCCGCAGTAATGGTACCTTCGATGCGGCAGCTCAAATCAAACGGAATCGTAAAACGGACAAGGTCAAGGCTTGCGGTGGTTTGAATTGCGAGGCGTACTATCTGTACGCCGCAGTGATTCGAACCGCCGTATAACGCCGAGATTGTCCGTTTTACGATTCCGTTTCGTTGTCAAAGATGTAACCCACGGATCTGACACTCTTGAAAAACTGCGGGTGTTTGGGGTCTTCCTCGAAATATTTGCGGAAGCGCACGATGAAATTGTCCACCGTGCGGGTGGTCATACTGCCGGTGTAGCCCCAACCGATTTCCAGAATCTTCTCGCGCGAGAGCACCTTACCGCGATTGGCCACGAAAAGCTTGAGCAGTTTCATCTCCTGGTCGGTCAGTTTGATGGTCTTTTTGACACCGCGGGCCTGGGCGGCCTCGAAATCGATCCGGTTGGGGCCGAATTCGACGAACCGCAGCGTCAGCGCATTGCCGTTGTCCGCGTTACCGCCGCCGTCGCGGCTCCAGTTCGCACGCGTCAGCAAGCGCTGGATCCGCAGTTGGAATTCTTCCAGGTTAAAGGGCTTGGTCAAATAGTCATCCACCCCACCGGCCAATCCCTGGATACGGTCATCCGGCTCGGTGCGGGCCGATAGAATCAGAATGGGAATGCGCTCGTCCTCAAGCCGAATGCGCTGCAATACGGAAAAGCCGTCGATTCCCGGCAGCATGATATCCAGGACGATCAGGTCCGGCCGCCAGGCGCGCCACTTCTCCAGACCCGCCATACCGTCCGCGGCAATCGCCACCTCGAAGCCCAGGAGTTCCAGGTTGAGCTTGATCCCCTCGGCGATATGTTTGTCGTCCTCCACGATCAAAATGCGCTTGTTCGCGTTCATAGCATCCCCCCTGTCTGATCCTCCCGAAGCCGTTTGGCCGGCAGCACGACACTAAAGACGGATCCGCGGGCATCGCCGCGGCTAGACGCTTCCACCCCGCCCTGGTGCAGCCTGGCGATATGCTGCACCAGATTAAGCCCCAGCCCGCTGCCGCGCAAAGGATTTTCACCAGGGTGTCCGGCCTGGTAAAAACGCTTGAATATCTTGCGACTCTCCCGGCGGTCGATACCGATGCCATTGTCGATGAAATCGATTCGCAGATGACGTTGGCGCAGCATGAAATGGATGTCGACCTGGGGTTGGTCGGCATCATTGTATTTGATCGCATTGACGAGCAGGTTCATTACCAGCATCTCGAAGAGCGGAAGATCGATGGGATAGACCAGCTTGCCGGCGGGGGGCTCGTGCACCACAATCCGGCAGCCCTCGAACAGCCCGGCATGCTCACTGTGACATCTTTCGATGGCCGCGACAAGGTCGACCGGTTGGAACTCCGCCTGATAACTTTTGCTCTCCAGACGCGCCAGATTGAGAATTCGGCTGATGTTGTCCGCCAGCCGCCCAATGTCGGCCAGCATGTAGTTGATGTATTTTTCCTGGTCGCGACGGGGAAGATCGTATTTCTTGAAGGTCTCAAGGAATAGCTGCAGGGAAGTTACCGGGGTTTTGAGCTCGTGGGTGAAATTATTGATAAACTGGCGTTGCAATCGGTAGAGTTGCCAGGTTTTCTGGTTGTAGACGAAAATCGTGAAAATCCCCATCAGAATAATGCCCACCAGGATGGACAGCACCAGGATGACCACCCAGGTCTCCGGGGCCAGTACCTGCTCGGCATCCAGATTCAGGCGGCGGGTCAAGGCCTGCAACCCGCTGCTGATCTCGATGTACCAGTAGATGAAAAGAAACAGGGATAGCACCAGGGCAATGA
>JASFTA010000312.1:0-3922 GCA_050114115.1 Desulfobacterales bacterium
CCAAACCCCAGCCGGAGCCTCTGCTGGAGGCCATCGGTAAATTCCGCCCCACCTTTGCCCCCCTGGTGCCGACCATGTACATCGGCATGCTCAGCCTGCCGCAAATCAACCAGACCGACCTGACCAGCATCGCGGGCTGTTTTTCAGGCAGCGCGCCCCTGCCGATCGAAATCATCCGCGACTTCGAGGAGAAAACCGGGGCGGTGATCGTCGAAGGTTTCGGCATGACCGAGTCCTCGCCCGTGACCCACATCAACCCCTTCGGCGGCCAGCGCAAGGTCGGCAGCATCGGCATCCCGATCCCCGACACCGAGGCACGCATCGTCGACCTGGGCGATCCCAGCAAGGAAATGCCGGTGGGCGAAACCGGCGAACTCGTGGTGCGCGGCCCCCAGGTCATGCAGGGCTACTGGCAGCGTGAAGACGCCACGGCCGAAACCCTCGTGGACGGCTGGCTGCACACCGGGGACATCGCCATGATGGACGAGGACGGCTACTTCTTTATCGTCGATCGCAAAAAGGACATGATTATCTCCGGGGGCTACAACGTGTATCCGCGCGATATCGAAGAAGTGTTGTTCGAGCACCCCCAGATTGCGGAAGCCACTGCCATCGGGGTGCCCCACCCCACGCGCGGCGAGCAGGTCAAGGCCTTTGTCGTCCTGAAATCCGGCGAAACGACGACCGCCGAGGACATCATCGCCTACTGCAAAGACAAGCTGGCCGCCTACAAACTGCCGACCGAAGTCGAATTTATGGACGACCTGCCCAAAACCAATGTGGGCAAGGTGCTCAAGAAAGAATTGCGGGCCGAGGAGTTGGCCAAACGCGCCAAGTAGAACCCAACTCACAATAAAAATCAGAGTTCCTGGACGACGTGAAAGGGCGAGAAAGCGGAGCATACCCGCAGTATGAATTCAGGTTCGTAGGGCGGGGACACAACGGTTCTGCCAAGAGCTGGCTCACGATGCACCGTATTCCAGTTATGATCGATACACAATCCAGCAGTGCGGGGAACACTGGCTGGGGCATTTAGATTATTTTTGGGGTAGGTTCTGATGAACGCGTAAGAAATCATGATACAGACGGTTTTGGAAAAGGTTCGAAATCAAGGCTTGCGAAGCCTAAGGAATGAAGCGTACTTGACGTACGCTGCAATGACGAGGGCTGAAGCGTAACGCCGATATCGAACTTTTTACGAGACCGTCAGGTTCTAAAAGAAAAGGCCGCGGGGTTGCCCCCGCGGCCTCATCTTCCCGATATCGACTCAATGGCGTTCCGAACCGACGCTATTTGGCGCCGAAAGCCTCCTCAGCTATCTCGACCGCCGCACCGTTGTTGTTGAGGATGGCGTTCATCTTGCCGAGTGTCACGGGAAGAACCGAGTTGATAAAATATTCCGCCGATTTCAACTGGCCTTCGTAAAAGGCAATGTCCTTCTTTTTGGCCTTTTCCAGTTTTCCGGCGGCCGTCGTTGCCCGCCACAGAAGCTGCCAGGCCATGGCCACATCGCCGCAGACCTCCAGAAACGGATGGGCATGGGCAAAGGCATTCAGGACCTTGTCGGACATGGCCGTGGCCCCCATATGCATGGCCACCTCACCCAGCTTGTTGGCCACGGCCTCGGCGCTTTTGGCCATTTCGGCCGTCGCCTCGACCGCTTTGGCCGCACTGATGGTTTTCTGGATTTCGCCGAAGAGATCCATGATGGCCCGCCCTTTATTGAGGCCCAGTTTGCGCCCCAGAAGATCCATGGCCTGGATGCCATTGGTGCCTTCGTAGATCAGCGTGATGCGGCAATCCCGCAGTAGTTGCTCCTGGGGATATTCCTTGATGTACCCGTAACCACCGTAGACCTGCATCCCGGTGCTGCAAACTTCAAACGACCGGTCGGTGATGTAGCCCTTGCAGATCGGGATCAAGACGTCGATGATCCCCTGCCATTTGGCTTTTTCATCCTCATCGGAGGCCAGATCCTTCAGATCCTCACAGAATCCGGCATAGTAGAGCAGGCTACGCATGCCCTCGACGTAGGCCTTCATCTGCAGCAGCATGCGTCGCACGTCGGGGTGCTGGATGATCGGTACCGCCGGCGCGGTCTTGTCGAACATCTGCAGCAGGTTCTTGCCCTGGACCCGCTGCCGGGCGTAGTTGAGCGCATTGATGTAGGACGCGCTGGCGCAGCAGAAGCCCTGCATGCCCACCAGCAGGCGGGCGGCGTTCATCATCAGAAACATCGCGCGCATGCCCTTGTTTTCCTCGCCCAGCAGCAGCCCGCGACAATTGCCCTTGGAGCCCATTGCCATTGAGCAGGTGGCGTTGCCGTGGATGCCCATCTTCTCCTCGATGCCGGTGCAAACGATGTCGTTGGGCTCTCCCAGAGTGCCGTCCTCGTTGACCCAAATCTTGGGCACCAGAAACAGGGAAATCCCCTTGGTGCCTTCCGGGGCGCCTTCAATCCGGGCCAGCACCGGGTGAATGATATTGTCCACCAGGTCGTGATCCCCGCCGGAGATAAAAATCTTGTTGCCGCTGATCGAATAGGTGCCATCCGCGTTCTTGACCGCCGTCGTGGTCAAGGCCCCCACGTCGGAGCCGGCCTCGGGTTCGGTGAGCAGCATGGTGCCGGCCCACTCGCCGGAGAACATCTTTTTGAGGAACAGCTCTTTCTGCTGCGGGCTGCCGAAGGTTTCCACCAGCTTACCGGCGCCGTGGGTCAACCCCGGATACATCATCAAGGCGAAATTGGCGCCATTGAAATAGTCGCTGGCCGCCAGGTGAAGCGTGATCGGCATGCCCTGCCCGCCCCATTCAGGGTCTTCGGTCATGGCCAGCCATTCGCCCTCGACGTAGCGCTCGTAGGCCTGCTTGAATTCCGGCGGGGTGGTAACGACCCCATTTTCCAGCTTGACGCCCTGGGCATCACCGATCGGCTGGGTCGGCAGGATTTCCTTGATCGCCAGTTTGCGCGCCTCGCTGATGACCAGATCGATGGTTTTGCGGTTGAATTCGGCAAATTTATCGTGCGCGCTGAGTTTCTCGACCTCGAATTGCTCGTGGAGCACAAAATCGACATCCCGGCGGTCTGCAATTTGCTGTGCCATTTTTCAATCCTTTCCTTTTGCGATAGTCCGCATGCGGCGCATGCCCGACAGGCCGGCGCCTCAAGGGGTGCGGGCGCCGATGCCCCGAATGAATAGGTCAACCAATGGATCCGCCATGGAAGCCAGATCGTATTGACCGTCGGAATGCAGCCAGGTGTTGATGACTTCATCCACCCCGCCGATAATGTAGCGTTTGACCAGGCCCACATAGAGATCCTTGCGAATCAGCCCCTCCTGCTGGCCCTGCTCGACGATCGTCGAGATCAAATCCAGGTACAGCTTGGACATTTCGCGGATCTGCGCTTCGGCCTGGCGGCGGATCCGATGGGTCTCGGCCTGATACAACACGGCCATGTAGCGGTCCTTTTGGAATTCCTCCAGATGACGCCGGACCAGATTGCGCAGTTTGTCCACGGCATTGACCGCCTGGCCGACTTCCTCCCGAAACCGGGTAAACACCTGACGGGTTTTGAAATTGAAGAAGTGAACCAGGATATCGTCCTTGTTCTTGAAATAAAGATAAATCGTACCGTCGGCCACACCGGCCTCGCGTGCAATCTGCGAAATGGTGGATTCGTGAAAACCGAATTTCGCGAATACCTTGACGGCGGCTTCCAGAATGCGATGGTACTTATCGTTTTTTCCTTTGGCGCTGATGGTAACCCCCTGCGGAATGATCAACGATTATTCATGAATGAATACTCATTCATTATCAAGCGGCCCTTAGGACTGTCAAGTCCAAATTCAACGAAGGCACGATAGCCCGATTTATACAATCAAAATAAATATTTTCAGGGAAAATTGCCACACCTCCCCTT
>JASFTA010000313.1:0-3921 GCA_050114115.1 Desulfobacterales bacterium
CCTGCCGGATGAGGCTGAAAAACCTGTCATTCGGGAGATCACCCGCCGCCGCGAGGTGATCGACCTGGCCGTCTACGGGGACGCCCCCGAGGCCACCATCAAAAATCTGGCCGAGCGCATCCGTGACGACATCACCAATCTGCCCGGCGTTACCCTGGCGGACATCGAAGGGGTGCGCGATGCCGAGATTCATATCGAAATATCCGAGGACACCCTGCGCCGCTATGGTCTCACCCTGGGCCGGGTGGCCGATCTGGTGCGTCAGGGAAGCCTCGATCTGCCGGCCGGCAGTGTCAAGACCGCGGGAGGGGAAATCCTGATTCGCACCAAGGGGCGGCGCTATTATGCCGAAGACTATGGTGATATCGCCATTATCACCCGGCCGGACGGCAGCAAAATCCGTCTATCCGATCTCGCTCTGCTGAAGGATGGTTTCGAGGAAGAGGACCGTTTCGCCCGTTTTCAGGGCCAACCCGCCGCCCTGATCAACGTCTACCGGGTCGCCGATCAAAATGCCCTGGAGGTCGCCCGGGCCGTGAAGGCCTACGCGGAGCGTATCCGGCCCTCTCTGCCGGACGGCATCGACATCAGCCTGCGGCGCGACCGTTCCAAGATCCTGCGCAGCCGCATTGAGCTTTTGACCCGCAATATGCTCATCGGGCTGCTGCTGGTGGGCATCATGCTGGGCCTGTTTCTCAATGTGCGCCTGGCCCTCTGGGTCATGCTGGGCATTCCGATTTCGTTTGCGTTCGGCCTGCTTCTGCTGCCCCGTCTCGACGTTTCCATCAACATGATCTCCCTTTTTGCCTTCATTATGGTGCTGGGCATCGTGGTGGATGACGCCATCATCGTGGGGGAAAACGTCTTTCGCCATTTCGAGGGCGGTGCCAAGCCCATGGCGGGGGCCGTAGGGGGTACCCTGGAGGTCGGGCGTCCGGTGATCTTCGCGGTGCTCACCACCATCGTGGCCTTCTGGCCCCTGCTGCTGGCCGGCGGGGTCATGGGCAAGTTCATGCGCAACATCCCCATCGTGGTCATTGCGGTCTTGCTGGGCTCCCTGGTGGAGTCGCTGCTCATCCTGCCCTCACACCTGATGCACAGCCGTCGCGCCCTGGCCCTGAACTCCACGGGCCAAATGAAGGAAAAGCGCGCCTCGCGCTGGCTCAAATACCTGGTCAACGGGCCCTACGCCCGTTTGGTTGATTTCTGCGTGCGCTGGCGCTACGCCACCCTGGCTTTAGGGGTGGCCGTGATCCTGCTGGCCGCCGGGCTCTGGCAGGGTGGCTGGATCAAATTCACTTTTATGCCCAAGGTGGAGGGCGATACGATCCGGGCCTACATCACCATGCCGGTGGGTACGCCCGTCAGCCAGACCCTGCAGGTGGTCAGCCGGATGGAGCAGGATGCCCTGGCGGTCTTCGAAGAATACGAGGCCCAACGGCCGGAGGAGGCCCCCCCCCTGCTCGAACACATCATGATTCAAATCGGCCGGCACTCCGGCGCCACGGGCGGCCATCTGGGCCAAATCCGCATCCAGCTCTTAGAGGGCGAACAGCGCGAGGTGAGCACTTTTGACATCACGCGCGCCTGGCGGGCCCGGATCGGTACGGTGCCCGAAGCCGAGTCGGTGGCCTTCCGCAGTTCGCTGCACCGCTCCGGCAACCCCGTCGAAGTGCATCTCTCATTGGACGACAACGAACAACTCGTTCAGGCGGCCGAGGAGCTTAAGACCGCCCTGGCCGGTATTCCCGGCGTCTTCGACATCGAGGACAGTTTCCTCCAGGGCAAGCAGGAAATGCAGCTCAAGCTCAAACCGGCGGCCAGCAGTCTGGGGCTCACCCTGAACGACCTGGCCCGTCAGGTGCGCCATGCTTTTTACGGTGCCGAAGCGTTGCGGCTCCAGCGCGACAAGGAGGAAATCAAGGTCAAGGTCCGTTATCCCGAAAGCGAGCGGCGCTCACTGGGAAGCGTGGAAGACATGTATATCCGCACTTCCGACGGTAGTGAAGTGCCCTTCCGGCAGGTGGCCGAGGTGCTGATGCAGGAAGGCTACGCCAAAATCGAACGGGCCCAGCGTCTGCGGATCATCAAGGTCATGGCCGATGTCGATGAAGACCTGGCCAATGCCAACGAGATCCGGATGCGTCTGGAAAAAGGGTTCCTGCCGGAACTGGTCAATCGGTTTCCGGGCCTGCGCTTTACGATCGAAGGCGAGGGCAAGGAGCAGCGCGAATCGCTCGCGGATGTCAGGAAAGGCTTCTTCATCGCGCTTTTCGGCATCTACGCCCTGCTGGCCATTCCCTTCCGTTCGTTTTCTCAGCCCCTGATCGTCATGGCGGCAATTCCCTTCGGTATTGTGGGCGCCATCACTGGCCATCTGATCATGGGCTTCAATCTGAGCATCATCAGTATCTTCGGCATCGTGGGGCTCTCCGGTGTCGTGGTCAACGACAGTCTCGTGCTCATTGACCGGGCCAACCAGCTTCGTCGCGAGGGCTACAGCGCACACGACGCCATCGTCCGGGCCGGCTGCATTCGTTTTCGCGCCATCCTGCTGACCTCTTTGACCACCTTCGCCGGGCTGACCCCCATGCTGCTCGAAAAAAGCATCCAGGCCCAGTTCCTGATACCCATGGCGGTCAGCCTGGGGTTCGGCGTGCTGTTTGCCACCGCGATTACCTTGCTTTTGATTCCCAGTGGCTACATGATCCTGGAGGACTTTCATCACTTGATGGGCCGTCGCCAGCCAGCGCCCGAGGCCCCGTCGCAGCCGCAGGCCGGGTCATCATCGACGTGATCCCCCACCATTTGGGGGGATGCGCAATCAGTCCGCTTAAAACCTTTCCCATCCAAGCAACCCGATCCAGACTGATTCCGCAGAGAGGCGATGCGCGGGGTTAAGGACCGTTCTGTTTGGCGGGTCCGGCCAGGGGTTGCAATCGGCCCCCAGGTGTGAAAAATTGGCCCGAATTATTTGACGGCCTCGCAAAAAGTCTGATATCGGCGTTACGCGTCAGCCCTCGTCATGGCAGGGTACCATAAATACGTTTCATTCCTCGGGCTTCGCAAGCCGTATCGCGAACTTTCTTCGAGACCGTCCGCAACATGACTTTTTCGAAGGCATTTTATTGGCAGCCGGTTGATGAATAGGACGTAAACGCGATGCCCGCCCCCCCCTCGATGGATCTGTCGCCGTTCAAACGACTCAGAGAAGCCGCGGTTTTTCTGCACGCCTACCGCCGGGATCTGCTGCCCTTCTTTGTGGTGCTCTACACGCCGGTCATTCTGGTCCGTTTTCTCGTGCCCGGCGTCGAATCCGGTGCCAGCGACCCGGCGGCGACCATTCCCGTGACGGCCCTGGTTTTCGATTTTTTCTACCATCCGATCTACTCCGGCGCTCTGATCTACCAACTGGCCCGTATCGAGGCCGGCGAGCCCTGGTCCCTGAAACAGGGGTTTGTCGTCGGTGTGGGGCTGTGGGACAAGCTTTTGCTGGTCAATATCATCAGCCTGCTCATTATCGGCGCCGGTTTTTTGGCTTTTATCGTGCCGGCCGTCATCGCCTATGCACGCCTGTCGATGGTGGAGTTTCGGGTTGTCGTGGACGGCGATAACCCCCTGTCGGCACTCAAGCACAGCTATCAAATGACACGCGCCGACATGCTGCCGATCATCGGCAGCACATCGATCCTGTTCATGACCTTTATTCTGGCCGGGCTATTGATCGATCAAATGGCGCAGGCCCTGGGATCCAATCTTTTCTGGCCCGTTGTCCTGGATGCCATGCTGACGATCGCCATGATGCTCATGATGACCGTTTTACTGTTCCGGTTTTACGGTCTGGCCCGCCGGCGGCAGCTGATCGTCTCATCCTGACATCCTGGGCACGCAACCTCGAACCTTCAGCCGCTATCAGCCATC
>JASFTA010000314.1:0-3920 GCA_050114115.1 Desulfobacterales bacterium
ACTGATGGCCTGCGGCGGTTGCGGGTTTGAACACGATCCGGACTGGTCGAGGGGCTTGGGCTTTATTATGGAAAGCGGGCTTCGGTTCAAGCGGGGCGGGTCGATTCAATGGGGTGTGGATCTGTCACGCATATCAGCTTACACCGGGAATTCCACCCAGCAGGGTATCTATATTTGCGGGAAAGAGCCGATTTGACCGGCCTCATTGCCCCACCGGACAGAAAAACTCGCATTGCCGGCAGTAGACGATTCTGAACTCGGGCGGCATGCCGACGACCGGCGATTGCCTTATGATTGGATGGGTCTCGTCCTTTCGCATTTGTCGTTGGCAGCGTTTGCGCTTATAAGATCCTTCCTGAAAAGCATTCTGGGGACAGGCCTGCAAGCACGGTCCATCGCACGTATCGCAGGGAGCGAAACCGTCAAGGGCTCTCTCGCAATGTATGGGCAGGTTGAGCTGTATGGCTCTGAGTCGAACCCTCGGACCATATTGTGGGGTGATGAGAAGGTTGTTTTTGCCCACCACCCCCAATCCCGCCAGAACGGCGGCATCTTTCAGGAAAATCCCACCCCCGCCAGCATTGTAGGGAAGGTCGCAGGCTTCGGCCGCGTAGGTTTTCTTAAGCCAATTTGCCAATCCCCGACTAATTTTAGTGAGTTGGCGATTGCCCGGTGTCCGGCCCCCTTGGTTATCCCACCAGTCCAGTTCCGGTTGCCCCTCGGCATGCGCCAAGGCAAGGACAATCACGGAGCGGGCTTTAAACAACTGCCGGTTCGCTGGATTCAGCCGCGGGGAGGCAGACGCCCGGAGGGGGGCGGCAGGGGTCGCACCAACGAGTGAAGCGCCCATCGAAATTGCCTGGGTGGCAATGCTTTCAATTGGTATGGCAGCGGCCATGGATGGCTCCGGCAAATCCCAGACAAATTAATACCAGAAACCGTTCATTAGAAAAAGCCCGACTTGCCAGGGCAATTGGCGCTTAGGTTATCAGGTCGCCAATTCTTCCTGTTTGCGGAACCAAAATAGAAGCCGGCGGTCTCCCATGGGGGCCGCCGGCTTTACTGAATCTTGAAAAGCGCAAAGCGCTTTTCAACCCTCTTCGATCTTTTCGGTCAAATCGGGCAGAAAATCCAGGACGTCGGCCACGATTCCCACGTCGGCCATCTGAAAGATGGGCGCCTTGGGGTTCTTGTTGATGGCCACGATGAAGGGGTTGCCCTTGATGCCGCCCATGTGCTGGAACGAGCCGCTGATGCCGCAGGCCAGGTAAACCTTGGGTTTGACCGTTTGGCCCGAGGTTCCCACCTGGCGGGCCTTGGGCAGCCATTTGGCGTCCACGATGGGGCGCGAGCACGAAAGGTCCGCGCCCATGGCCTTGGCCAGATCGAAGACGATTTCGATATTGTCTTCGTCTTCGATGCCCCGGCCGCAGGAAACCAGCACCTCGGATTTGGTAATGTCGACATCGCCGACTTCGGCCTCTACGATTTCGAGAAATTTACGCCCCGTGGTTGTGTCGCCGGCTTCGCCGGACTTGTCCACGACCTCACCGGCGGCGGCATGATCCTCCCCGGCAAACACCCCCGGCCGGATGGTCAATACGGCCCCGGCCGAGGCATCGCAGTCCACATGCGCGCTGACCGCCCCGCCGAATTCCTGGCGCACGAGTTTGAGCGTCTCCCCGTCGCGCCCCTCGATCGCCACGACATCGGGAACGTAGGCCGCGTCCATTTTAATCGAAAGCCCCGGGGCCAGGTCCATGCCGAAATGCTCGTGGGCCAGCAAGACGATGCTGCCGGCCGGCAGCAGCTGGGTCAGGATTTTGCGCGTGATTTCGGCATCCGGGTGGCCCAAGACCTCACTGGCCACTTTCCAGACTTCGGCATAACCGGCGCCCGCCTGGCGGCAGACGTCGTCAAGTTTGTCGGGGGCGCCGACGACCAGGGCCGTGGGATTGGCGCCGGGATCGATCTTCTTGGCGGCCGCCAAAAGTTCCAGGGCCGTATCATCGACCTCTCCGTCTTTATGCAGGATATAAGTAAATATCGGCGCCATTATTTCAGCCCTCCTTTAGCCTTCAGCATTTCGATCAGTTTTTCGATGATCTCGTCGGTGTCGCCTTCCAGCATTTCGGCGCCATCGCCCATGTCCGGCAGGAAGTAGTCCAGCCGTTTGACCTTGGCACCGGCCGCGCCCACCGTGGCGGCATCGATCCCCAGATCGCCGGCCCCCCAGGCCGGGATCTCCACCGAGGCCACTTTGCGGATACCGCGGATGCCGACATAGCGCGGCTCGTTGATACCGGTTTGAATCGACAGCACGCAGGGCAGCGCGATTTCGTGCATTTCCAGATTGCCGCCCTCGACCTCGCGGCCGACCTTGATCTTGTCACCGTCCACCTCGATCGAGTTGACCAGCGAGGCGTAGGGAACGTCCATCAGGGCCGCCAGCATGCCGCCCACCTGGGCACCGCCGTCGTCCGCCTGGGCCCCGGTGAAGATCAGGTCATAGCTGCCCTTGTCGACCGCTGCCTTCAAAATAGCGGCGATCCCCTTCCCGTCTGCGCCTTCAAAAGCCTCGTCGCATAGCAGAATGCCCTTGTCGGCCCCCATGGCCATTTCACGGCGCAGGACTTCTTCGGATTCGTCGTCGCCCACCGTCATGACGGTGACGCTGCCGCCGACCTTGTCCACGATCTGCAGCGCCTCTTCCACGGCGTAGTTGTCCCACTCGTTGACCGAGTAGACCAGGTCATCGCGGTCGATGTCGTTGCCGGCGCTGTTCAATTCAATCTCATTCTCGGAAGTGTCCGGCACCCTTTTGACACACACCAAAATTTCCATTGTTCTCCTCCCGACTCGATGTTGATTTGCCGATTAGATCCGCCGGTGGCGGAATGACCAACCGGTCTGGGACCGTCTGGCGGTCCCCGAAAATGCGTCTAACTTTACGTCTGTAATCGCGACCGAACCCAGCTTAAAACTGGGCTCGCGCAAGGCATCTCCAAAATAGGATTTTGGCTCCAGGTCAATACGAGCGCCCAACGCAGAGATGGGCCAAAAGACATTTTCGAGATGCCTTCAATCATTTAGCGGCCGTATGCTGTGCCACCAGTTCGCAGAGATCGATGGCCTCCATGCGGCCTTCCAGCCCGGCCACCTTGATGGCATCCTCCATATTGACCAGGCAGAACGGACAGGCCGTCACGATGACGTTGGCCCCGGCCGCCGCCGCCATCTGGGCCCGCAAGACCCCCATGCGCTGCTCTTCCTCCGGTTCGTAGAACAGCATCAGCCCCCCGCCGCCGCAGCAAAACGAGCGATCGCGGCTTTTGAGCATCTCCACCCGGTTCAGCGCGGGGATGGCGTCCAGCAGCTTGCGCGGGGCATCATAGAGCTTGTTGTGCCGTCCCAGGTAGCAGGGGTCGTGATAGGTGTAGACCTTGCCATCGCCGTTGGCGGCGGTGAGCTGGAGCCGGCCTTGTTTGACCTTTTCCAGGAGCACCTCGCTGATGTGGCGGACCGGCGGCAGGTCGCGGTAGTCGTTCTTCAGGCAATTGTAGGCATGGGGATCGGCGGTGACGATCTGCCGCGCACCGCTTTCCTGGATGGCCTCCGTGTTCTGCTCGCGCAGATCCTGAAAGAGCATCTCCTCCCCGAAACGACGGACTTCATGACCACTGTCCTTTTCGGCCTTGCCGAGAATCCCGAAATCGACGCCGGCCGCGCCCAGCGTTCGGGATGTGGCCTGGGCAATGGCCTGCATGCGATCGTCATAGGATGAGATACTGTCGACAAAATAGAGTGTGTCGGCTTCCTCGCCCTTCTCGAAGAGCCTGACCGGGCATTCTTCGGCAATCGCCTTGACCCAGGCCGAACGTTTCTTTTCGACCTTGCCCCAGGGGTTGCCGCGCTTTTCC
>JASFTA010000315.1:0-3915 GCA_050114115.1 Desulfobacterales bacterium
GAGATCGCGAAGCGCTTCGGCGCCCAGATCCGCTTCTTTATGGTGGTAGACCGCTAAGGCGGCTTCGAAAACAAATTGGCCCAGCCCCTCGGCATTCAATCCGTCCAGCGTGGCCTCATCGGGCGCTGGCATCCGGAAGTTGAATTGTTTGTAGACGGCATCCCGAACAGCCTCCCAGTCCCATTCCTCCGGGTGATGCCGTTCGTCCGCATGGGGCACCGCAATGGCCACGGCCAGTTCTTCGATCATGGCTTCGATGTCGGCATGCAGGTCCTCACCAAAGAGGGCTTCGCGGCGCTGGGCATAGATCACTTCCCGCTGCTGATTCATGACATCGTCGTATTCGAGGAGCTGCTTGCGAATATCGAAATTGTGGCCTTCCACTTTGGACTGCGCGTTTTCAATGGCACGGGTGATCAGGGCGTTTTCAATCGGCTCGCCCTCTTCCATTCCCAGACGTTCCATTATGGATGTGATTCGCTCACCGCCGAAAATACGCAGCAGATCGTCTTCCAAAGCGAGGTAGAACCGGCTCGACCCAGGATCGCCCTGACGGCCGGAACGCCCTCTGAGCTGGTTGTCGATCCGTCGGCTTTCGTGACGCTCCGTGCCGATGATGTGGAGCCCGCCCCGATCGGTAACCCCCTCCCCCAGGACGATGTCGGTGCCGCGCCCGGCCATGTTGGTTGAAATCGTGACGGCGCCGGGCTGACCCGCCTGGGAGATGATCTCGGCCTCTTTCTCATGGTTCTTGGCATTCAGAACCGCATGCGGGATGCCGCGCTTCTTGAGTTTTTTGCTGAAGCTCTCGGATACGTCGACCGAAACCGTACCCACCAGCACCGGCTGTCCGCGCTTGTGGCAATCGCTGATCTCCTCCATGGCGGCATTGTATTTCTCACGCCTGGTCTTGAAGATCACATCGGAATAATCCTTGCGGATCATGGGCATGTTGGTGGGCATCACCACCACATCCAAATCGTAAATCTTTTTAAATTCAGCGGCTTCGGTATCGGCCGTACCGGTCATGCCGGCCAGTTTGTCGTACATACGAAAATAATTCTGAAAGGTAATCGACGCCAAGGTCTGGTTTTCATTTTCGATCTTGACGTTTTCTTTGGCCTCCAGCGCCTGATGCAGTCCATCGCTGTAACGTCGACCCGGCATCAACCGTCCGGTGAACTCATCCACGATGATGACCTCACCCTGCTTGACGATGTAATCCACATCACGTTTGAAAAGGGTATGGGCCTTGAGGGCCTGATTCACATGGTGCAGCAGGTCAATATGCTTGGGGTCGAAAAGGTTTTCGACCTTGAGCAACCGCTCGGCATGCATCACCCCGTCTTCGGTCAGGGCCACACTGCGGGCCTTCTCGTCGATGGTATAGTCGTTTTCCTTACGCAGCGAGGGGATGATGCCGTTGACAAGATAATAGAGCTCCGTGGATTTTTCAGCCGGTCCCGATATGATCAAAGGTGTCCGGGCCTCATCCACCAGGATACTGTCCACCTCGTCGACAATCGCGAAATTGAGCTCGCGCTGTACCAGGCTTTCACGCTGGAACTTCATGTTGTCGCGCAGATAGTCGAAACCGAACTCATTGTTGGTGCCATAGGTGATATCGGCCCCATAGGCTTCTTTGCGCTCACTGTCATTCAGGCCATGAACGATACAGCCGACCGTGAGACCCAGGAATTGATAGATTTTGCCCATCCACTCCGCGTCGCGGCTGGCCAGATAGTCATTCACCGTTACGACATGCACCCCCCGGCCTGCGAGCGCGTTCAGATAAGCCGGCAACGTGGCTACCAGGGTCTTGCCCTCTCCGGTTTTCATCTCGGCGATATTGCCGCCATTAAGCACCATACCGCCGATCAACTGACAATCGAAATGACGCATTCCCAAGGTTCGCTGCGAGGCTTCGCGAACAACGGCAAAGGCTTCGGGAAGCAAGTCATCCAGGGTTTCACCATCGGTGAGGCGTTGCCGGAACTGCTCCGTCCGCGCGCAAAGCGCTTCATCGCTTTCGGCCTTAACTTCGCTTTCCAGCGAATTGATTTGCGCCACTACCGGTTCAAGTCGCTTGAGGACACGTTCATTCTTGCTGCCGAAGACTTTGGTTAAAAGCTGTCCAATCATGACAGAGATAGATCCTTTCGAAAGGCGCCTGCTAGGGCAAGGCCGGGCCAAGGCCCTTTTAAGCGCGCCGAATGTAGCTTATCAATCGGCCGGCATCATAAAACGAATTACAGGGACATGCAATTGCAATGATCGGTAGGAGGCGTGGTCGGTCGCGTGGCGGAAGAATCGGCAACCGGCAAGCAGGTCGGACACCGCAAGGCCGACGAAGATGTAAACCAGTCCAATAAAAAAAGGGGCGCACGGTCCGGCTGGTTTCGTGCGCCCCCTCAATAGCCGCTGGCGGATCAATCGATGATGTATCTCTCCGGATTGACCGGAACCCCATTGAGTTTGACGATGTAATGCACATGCGGACCCGTGCTCCGTCCGGTATTACCCATCAGCGCAATGATTTCACCGCGTTTGACCTTCTTGCCGCGTTTGACGTTCATCTTGGCCAGATGCCCGTAGCTCGTCACCAGACCATAACCGTGGTCGATGACGACATAGTTGCCCAGCAACCGCTTTTTACCGGCGTAAGTCACGACACCGTTGGCCGGGGCGACGATCGGGGTGCCTTCCCGATTGGCGATGTCGAAGGCCCCGTGGAATTCCCGCCGCCCGGTAAAGGGCGACACCCGGTAGCCGAAACGGGAGGAAACCCAGCCGCCCGCCGGCCGGATCGAAGGTGTGCAGGCCAGCAGATTTTTCTGCTCTTCCAGTTTGTCCAGCAGCGAAGTAAATCCATCGGTCTGGGCCATCGAGGCGGCTTCGATTTCCGCCACCTGATCATGCATATCCCGCAGCAGCTTGTTTTGATCGGCCTTGAGCTGCGCCGCCGGGTTTAAATCCTCGGGGATAGAGCCGCCGACACCGAAAATATTGCCCTCTCCGGCCGGCTTTTCCAAGTTGGCAATCACCCGAATCTTGTTTTCGAAATCGTTCAAGGCCAGGAGTCTGTTCTTCAGCCCATTGATTTCGTTGGCAAAACATTCGATCTGCTTTTGGTGATGGGTGATTTCCGCATCCCGGTTTGCAATCGCGCTCTGGAGTTCAACGGTCAACGAGGCGGATTGCTTCAGTCGCAGATAGTCCTGAACCAGCAAGCCGGCGCCCGTAACGGCCAGAACGACCATCAGCATCCCGAACGCAAGCGCCCATTTGCTGGAGGAGAACTGTCGGATGCGTGAGCCATTGCCGCTCAATAGGATGAATGTTATTTTGTTCCGCATGATTGATCCATTAAATTTTCCGGTTACGCAGTGACCATATGGGGGAATGGTTTTCCTTCCGTCGAACTGTACCGAATTTTGGCTGAAATTACATTTGTCTAAATTTTAACTTAGTACCACGGGGTTTCAATTACTGTCAATAATTCCATATGGTCATCGACCGGGCGATCATTGGTAGCCTCACCTGGTGCACCTGCCAAATTGTCGCTGCGGCCGCCCTCGCGCCATCAACAAGAAAAAACGCCCTCGGGAAATCTCCCCGAAGGCGTCAATCGGAAATAACCTTCGGCGACCCGGCTGCCCTGGCGAAACGCTTTAGACCCGTGGTTGTGCGTCCCCGTTTTTCAACGGGTTTGCCTTTTCGTGGTTATCTGTTTCCTATATCGTCAGAAACGTTTAACCGCTTAGCACGATTCTACATCAAACCCAGTTTAAATTTCAAGGATTTTAATGTATTTTTCATCAACATCGTAATGGTCATGGGACCAACCCCCCCCGGAACGGGGGTTATTGATCCGGCAATTTCCTTGGCGGCATCGAAATCCACGTCGCCACTGAG
>JASFTA010000316.1:0-3893 GCA_050114115.1 Desulfobacterales bacterium
ATCCGTGACCTGTCAGGATAATGACCTCGATGCCCGGACGCGTGTTCTTCACCCGGCGAAGTACTTCAATGCCGTCAATGCCCGGCATTTTGAGGTCCAGGATCATAACCTCGGGATCTTCCTCTTGGACCATGGCCAGGGCCGACTCACCATCGTATGCCACCGTTGAGCCCATATCCCGCATAATAAGCCGTTCGGAAAGCGTCTGCACAAATTCCCTTTCGTCGTCCACCAGAAGGACTTTAGATGGCATTTTAAAATCGAAGCGGCGATAGATGTCGGTCTGGTGGAAGCCTTCCCCGATTATTATCGCAACCTGTTCAACCCCCGTTGCTCTGTGAACGATTTCTTTAAGTTCTTCCTCGAGACGATTAAGCATGAGCACCTGCTTGTTGATGGTGAGGGTTACTTTTCCATCATGGGCGTCAACCCCTACGTTGTGGCCTTCTTTAACCAGTTCCACTTCCACCTCAGCGGCAAATCGAAAGTCATCCGCTGCACGCTGGGTCAGAGGCGTATAGTTGACGGCTCTTGATCCGGCATAATTGCCGATGAGTTCTACAGCGTCGGCCACGCTGTCCTTGTCCATGGGAACGGTTATATCGTAGTGGGCACTATTCCAAGGATCTTGGTCACCCTCCAGGAGTTTTATCCAGGCCGCGCACTTTTCATCTTCCGTCTTGACAAGGCGATGGGCCTCACCTGCGGCGATATCCTGCTTTGCGGCTTCGGACAGCCTGAATTTCATATCGGCAATCAGGCAAACCCGCAGGACATGTTCGACCTGCTTGGGGATCAACAGACCGCAAAAGCCCTGGTAAATGCAGCCGTCGCTCAGATACTTCTTGGCCAGGGCCAGCTTCATGAAGGCGATCGCGCGTTCACGTTCATGAGTGAATTTGTTGAAGACCGACACTTTGGAAGAAAATGCGCGCCCGATCTTGCCAGGTTCAATGCCCGATAGCTCGCTGGCCTCGCGAACGACATCGTTGTCGGAAACCAGTTGATAGCCGGTTTTGGCCACCAGAGCGTCCGCGACGGCGCCCTCACGACAAAATGATCCGCTGAAAATGCTGATACTTGACATTGAACGTTTCTCCTTTTTAGACCGCGATCAGGCCT
Organism: Desulfobacterales bacterium; assembly: GCA_050114115.1. Lineage (GTDB taxonomy): Bacteria > Desulfobacterota > Desulfobacteria > Desulfobacterales > UBA5852 > JABZFP01. The sequence goes on from JASFTA010000316.1 coordinate 1,123, forward strand.
GTCGGCTGACGGTAGTCAACGGGCAGGTGGTCTCTCGGCTGTCCAGGTGCGCCCCGGTGTGAATGGCGGTGATCGCTTTTTCCATGGTCGGGAAAATATGGTCTTCACCGATTTTGGCGATCAAATAGGTTCGCTTCAAAACTTTCATAACCGATTCGTTCACACCGCTCAGGGATATATCTACACCGGCGCTGCGGGCCCGGTCGACAAGCAGGGATAGAATTTCCTCTCCAGAGGCATCCATATCGTTGATGCCGTTGGCAACAATGAGGATATGCTTCAAATGGGGTTTGGCCTGCATCCGTTCGGAAATTTGATCTTCCAGATAGCTCGAATTGGCAAAAAACAGGGGGCCGTCGAAGCGAATGACGGCGATGTGCTCACACTCCCGCAGGCCGTGTTCTTCGACACAGCGCAACGCTTCGTCCTCATGACGGGCCAGAGAGGCGACCTTCGGACGCATGCTTTTATAGAGGAAAACACCCAGGGACAGCAGGACACCCACCATAATGCCCTTATCCAAATGGGGCGCGAACAACAGGGTGCAGACAAAGGTGATGATGGAAATTGCGCCGTCGTACCACTGGGCCCTCCAGGCATGGATGAAGCCGGATACGTTGACGAGCCCGATCACGGCCATCATGATGACAGCGGCCAAGACGGCCTGTGGCAAATGATAGAGCAATGGTGTAAAAAAAAGCAGCACGATTACCACCGCCAAGCTGGTAAATACGCTCGAAAGGCCGGTCTCCGCCCCGGCCTGGAGATTGACGGCCGAGCGTGAAAAAGACCCCGAAGTGGGGTAACTTTTGCCGATCGACCCCAGGATGTTGGCCAGACCCTGGCCAATCAATTCCTGGTTGGGGTCGAGGCGTTGGCCCGTCTTGGCGGCCATGGCCTTGGCGATGGAAATCGCCTCCATGAAGCCCAGCAGCGAGATGATCGCAGCATAGGGAAAGAGGCCGATCATTATTTTGAAGTTAATCTGCGGAAGCGACAAAGCGGGCAGCCCCTTGGGAATGGCCCCAACCACGGCACCACCCCCAGTCATGGACAGGCGGTCCGTGTCGAGGGCTGTGTTGCCAATCTTGATGCGCCATATGCGGCCGTCGGATTCGATCGCTTCCGTAAGACTTTCCCTAGGATGGAACCGCAGACGACCCTGCGGTCCCTTAGCCGCCAGGAAAAGGGTTTCGCGAATCGATTCGCGATGGAGATGCGCCTCGTTTTTGAGGCGCTCGATCTGGGCCGTGAGTATTTTAATGGTGTGGTCGGCATCCAGCAGGGCCAAAGTGTCGTTTTGCGCCTTGGCCTCCTCCATTGCGGCGGTGGCCAGTGAGCGCTTTCCGGCCAAGGCGGGGATTTCCTCGGTGGCGGCGTTGAAGGCCGCAATCTTGTTCTGGATTTCCGTTGATGCGATTGCCTCACTGGACACGGTCGTGTCATGCTGGAAACCGAAGCCCCACGAGAGCAGGGTAGTGACGGCAACCGCCACCAGGACATTCGGAATGCGCGGGTTGAGTTTTTTCAAGCCGTACATGATGCCGAAGGCCAGCGCTCCCATGAAAAAAGTCGGCCAATGGGTATAGTGGAATGCCGCCTGACAGACATGGATGATGGTTTCGTAGTGATGCACGGCCTTATCCACATAGACCCCGAACATCTTAGAAAGTTGGGACGAGGCAATGATGATGGCAGCCGCGTTGGTAAAACCGTTGACGACCGGATGCGACAGGAAGTTGACCACCAGGCCGAGGCGCAAAACGCCAAGCGCGAATTGGAAGGCGCCGACCATCAGGGCCAGGAGAATGGCATAGGCAACAAACCCCTCGCTGCCTGCGGTAGCCAGCGGCTCTAGGGAAGCCGCGGTCATCAATGAAACCACGGCCACGGGGCCAGTGGCGAGCTGGCGGCTGGATCCGAACAGGGCCGCTATCATGGGCGGCAAAAACGAAGCGTAGAGTCCGAAATAGGCCGGAAGGCCGGCAAGCTGGGCATAGGCCATGGATTGCGGAATCAGAACGAGTGCCACGGTTAGGCCCGAAATCGCATCCCTTTGAAACGCATCCCATCGATATCCTCTAAACCACCCCAAAAAGGGCATGATTTTGCCGAACAGCGCGAAACTAAGCTTGGCCTGATCGTTTTTCGAGCATTCTTTGGCAGAGCTTAACCAATTCATTGAATAGCGCTCCCGCTTCATAGATATTGTTGTTTTTGAGCCGTACAAAACCGTCTACCATCGAAAAAACGATCATAGCGGCCTTTCGTACAGGCAAATCGGCGATGGAGTCATCATGTTTGCCGATACGAATGGCCTGCTCGAAAATGTCGACGAGTCGGCTGTATATGGCTTCGAGATATTTGTGACATTTCGGATTGTTCTGGGCCATTTTGCTGGTATGGGGCTGTTGTAGGAGCATGAACTGCGATTCGTATTTGGAGGCCAGATACAGGTAAAAAGCGATAACCTCCTCCATCATTTTTAGACCGGAAGGAAACTCTAGGCACTTGAAATAGTTCTCGAATTCCAGTTCGATCGTGTGATGGATATCTTCGAGAATGGCGTGAAAAAGCCCCTCCTTAGAGCCAAAATGATAAAAAATGGTACCTGAGGCCACGCCGATTGCCTCGGAAAGCTCCAGGGTGGTCGTTTCGGCATAGCCTTTATTGGCGAACAGCACAGTGGCGGCTTTTTGAATCTGTTCTTTGCGTGTCATGATAGGAATCGTCCAAAAACTGACTGACTAATCAGTTATTAAATCCCTTCT
>JASFTA010000317.1:0-3886 GCA_050114115.1 Desulfobacterales bacterium
AGCAAACGTCAGCTTGAAAAAGCCGTGCGTCACAATTTGGGGCATGCGCAACCGATTCGCCCCGATCATGCCTCGGACGCACTCGGCCTGGCGCTGATCGGTCTTTACCGGCAGGCCTAATAAGGCTACAAGACGTGGGGAACGAGACGCGTGATTGCATATATCCAAGGCGCCCTGATCAAGAAAGACGAAGATCGCGTTCTGGTTTTGGCCAATCAGATCGGTTACGAAGTCCTGCTGCCGGCGGTGGTGATGGAAACCCTCAACGAGAAGAACGTCGGGGAAGAAGTGGCCTTTCATATTTACTACCATCAGACCGAGCGTCAGCCCAAGCCGACGTTGATCGGCTTCAACCTGGAAGTCGAAAAAGAGTTTTTCCAGCGTTTCATTAGCGTGGAAGACATCGGCCCCTTGAAGGCGGTCAAAGCGCTGAGCACACCGGTGCGCGATATCGCGCGGGCCATAGAAAATAATGATGTCAAGGCCCTGCAACAGCTCAAAGGCATTGGCAACCGTACGGCCCAGAAAGTCATCGCGACCCTGGCGGGCAAGATGGATAAATTTGCGCTGATCCGCAAAGGTGAAGCACCACCGCCGGCGCCCGCCGAAGATTTCGTCCGTCTGGTACTGGATGTTTTGACCCACCAACTGGGGCATAAATCCATCGATGCCCAACGGATGGTCACAGAGGCCCTGAAGCGCAACCCTGATATTTCGGGCCCCGAAGAACTTTTCGATGAAATTTACCGGGGTGAACAATTCGCATGAGTGATGACATTTTAACCTATTCCTCCGATCGCAAGGGGGTTCTGACGCCCCAGGAAACGCCGCAGGACCGTGAGACGGAAATATTATCGCTGCGGCCGGAGACCATCGCCGATTATGTGGGCCAAGAGCAAACCGTCGAAACCCTGCGGATTGCCATCGAAGCCGCGCGCCTGCGCCAAGAGCCAATTGATCACGTTCTGTTTCATGGCCCCCCGGGATTGGGCAAGACGACCCTGGCACATATTATCGCCAATGAAACCGAGGGGCAGTTGACCGTCACTTCGGGACCGGCCCTTGAAAAAGGTGGGGATTTGATCGGGGTCTTGACCCATCTCAAAGAGGGTGACATCCTGTTCATCGATGAGATCCATCGCACCCCCAAGACGGTGGAGGAATTGCTCTACCCCGCCATGGAAGACTTCGCAATTGATTTTGTCTTCGATAAAGGGGTGCACGCTCGCAGCCATCGCTATCGCCTGCGGCATTTTTGCCTGGTGGGCGCAACGACGCGGGTGGGGTTGCTCTCGGCCCCCCTGCGCGATCGCTTCGGCCTCATTCGCAGCCTCGATTTCTACGAATTGGAAGATCTGGTCAAAATCACCCGCCGGTCGGCCGCGCTGCTTAACGTGCCGATCGACGAAGCGGCCGCCGCCGAACTGGCCCGCCGCTGTCGCGGTACGCCGCGGATCGCCAACCGCCTGTTGAAGCGTGTGCGCGACTACAGCCAGGTTCGTGCGGACGGACGTATTACCACCGTGACCGTCGATGCGGCCCTCAGCCTGGAAGGTGTGGACGATCAGGGGCTGACCAAACTTGATCGGCGCTATCTCAACACGATCATTTCGTTCTACAAGGGGGGGCCGGTGGGTATCGAAGCCCTGGCGGCGACCCTGCAGGAAGAAACAGACACACTGGTCGACCTGGTGGAACCCTATCTGCTGAAAACGGGGTTTCTGATGCGCACGTCGTCGGGACGCCGAACATCGGAAGCCGCCTACCGGCATCTGGGGATTACCAGCCCGCAACCGGGTTTGTTTTGACATCCGTTACGGCCACGGCCGCCACGGGTGCCCTTCGGAGGAGAAATGGCGGTCATCAGCTTGATGACGGATTTCGGCGTGCAGGACGAATACGTGGGGGTCATGAAAGGGGTGATTCTGGCGGCGGCCCCGGAAGTGCGCATCGTGGATCTGTGCCACCGGATCGCGCCGCAGGATGTGGCCCAGGGGGCATTTATGATCGCGGCCGCCTTTCGGTATTTTCCGTCCCAGAGCCTGCATGTTCTCGTGGTGGATCCCGGCGTGGGCGGCAAGCGCCGGATCCTTTATGCGGAGGCCGAGGGCCATCGTTTTCTATGCCCTGATAACGGCCTTTTGACGATGGTCGCCCACAATGCAGGGCTGACGAGGGTAAGGCGGGTAAGCAACCGGGCCCTGTTTGCTTCGCACATGAGCCGCACATTTCACGGCCGCGATGTCTTTGCACCTGTGGCCGCCTTTTTAGCCCGCGGGGGCGATCCTGGTGAACTGGGAGCGGAAACCGCTCCTGAGGGGATTGAGCGCCTGGCCGATTGGGTGCCGCAAATCAAGGCCGACGGCCGCATCACGGGGCGTATTGTGGCCACGGATCGCTTCGGGAATCTGATTACCAATATCGGCGCCGAATTTTTGCGCAACCTGTCGCGGGACGCCCCCCAAGTGGCATTGCAGGTCGATATCGGGCAACAATTGACAACCCACCTCCACGATGCCTATGAAGAGGCCTTGCCGGGGGATGTTTTGGCCATCATCGGCAGCCGGGCAACACTCGAGATCGCCATCAACCAAGGCCGCGCCTGTGATCGTTTCGAGGTTGGCCCCGGCGATCGCGTGGCGGTGTGGCGCGGGTAGTCTACCCGCCGCCGGGTAGAATGGGATTGCCGGGCAGTTTCTCAAAATGCCCGAGAGGCATGACCGCGTGCGTTCGGGCAATGCCGAACAGACAGCGCTCATTGCCGTAAACACGATGACGATGTGAAAGATGAAAGCAAACCCGCAAACAGCTCCCAACGAAACCAGCCGTACCGTTTTGATGGTCGACGGGCATGGGCGCATTCGCACGATTCACAAGTTTCACCAGAAACTGGGCATCGGGATCGCCCTGGTGATCCTGGCGCTGCTGGGCGCCGCTGGCGCGTTCTGGATGTATGCCGACGGGCTTCATATCCAAACGGAACTCCAAGGACAAATCGATGCGCTGCGCGCGAAGGTGGCGGAGGCCGAACACCAGAAAGAGCTTCTTCTGGCCAGGGCGGTCAAGGCCGAAGCGCGGGTTGCCGCCAGTGATCCACAGGGAAATGCTTCCAGTGCACCGCAGGTGACACCGCCGGAGGCCCCCGCGAAAGCCAAAGACAAGCGCCCGGCCCCCAAATCCAGCCCTACCGCAGCGTCACCGGTGATTGACGCCAAAACGGTCAAGCCCGCACCTCCCAAACCGGAACCGGCGCCCAAACCCGAACCGGTGATCGGCGTTGCCGTGGATAAATTCAAGGTGGGCTACCGGGAGACCGAAAAATCCCTGACCGCCAACTTTATCATCCGTAACACCGGCAATACCCAGGCCCAGGGACGCACCGTGGTGGTCCTGTCCAAAAAGGACAACGCGACGGCGCCGCGGCTGACCATACCGCCGGTGCCCTTGCGCGATGACCGGCCCAGGGGGAACCGCGGGCGACGGTTTTCGATTACCCGTTTCATGCAGGTCAAGCTGCAGCGCAAAGTCGCCGAGCCGGGGCTGCAGTTTGATTCAGCGGATGTTTTTGTTTTCGATATGCAGGGGAAACTGCTGCAGGAGGAAACTTTTGAGGTGGCGGTCCGTGTGCCGGAAGAAAAACCACCGGCACCCGCCGCGGTGCAACCACCCGTCGCGCCACCGGCCCCCGCTGCGGCGCAACCACCGGTCGAACCACCGGCCTCCGCTGCAGCGGAACAACCGATCGAACCAGCGGCAACCACACCAGATCAGAACCCCGATCAGATTCCCGAGCAAATTCCGGTGGGCAATTCCATATTGGCCATACCGGCAAACGACGGACAGGAGACGCAGGGTGGCCAAGAAGAATAGTTTATCGATTATCGAC
>JASFTA010000318.1:0-3886 GCA_050114115.1 Desulfobacterales bacterium
CACCAGCCCGGCAATGTGCGCCATGTCGACCATCAAATGGGCACCAACGTCGCGGGCTGTTTGCGCGAAGGCTTCAAAATCGATGATGCGCGGATAGGCACTGGCGCCGCAGACGATCAGCTTGGGACGGATTTCGTGGGCCAGGCGACCCAGCGCCGCGTAATCGATGCGCCCGCTATCGGCGTCGACCCCGTAATGGTGGAAATCGAACAGACGCCCTGAAAAGCTCACCGGGCTGCCATGGGTCAGATGCCCGCCATGGGCCAGATTCATGCCGAGCACGCGGTCGCCCGGGTTCAGCAGTGCAAAATAGACGGCCATGTTGGCTTGGGAGCCGGAATGCGGCTGAACATTGACATATTCGGCCCCGAAAAGGGCCGCCCCGCGTTCGATGGCCAGTTTTTCGGCCACATCCACGTATTCGCAACCGCCGTAATAGCGCTTGTCCGGATAGCCCTCGGCATATTTATTGGTCAGAACACTGCCCTGGGCCTCCATGACCGCCCGGCTGGCAATGTTTTCCGAAGCGATCAGTTCGAGGTTGTCCTCCTGGCGTGCCCATTCGCGGGCTACGGCCCGGGCAATCGAAGGATCGACGTTTTGCAGATATTTCGGTTCCACGCTAACTCCCCCGAGGCGGCGGCGCTTGGCGCAAACCACCCCATTGCCTAATGTGCGCGACGCTCTGGACCGCTGGCCTAACCAACCCGGTCGAACTGCTCCAGTCGCTTCTGATGGCGTCCCCCCTCAAAAGGGGTTTCCAACCAGACCGTAACGATTTCGGCGGCCAAAATGTCACCTGTGACGCGCCCCCCCAAAACAAGAATATTGGCATCATTGTGCTTGCGGCTCATGATGGCCCCGAATAGATCGTGGCACAAAGCGGCCCGCACACCGGGATAACGATTGGCCACCATCGACATGCCCAGTCCCGTACCGCACAGAAGAATACCGCGCTGATAATGCCCCGCCGCTACCTGCGAGGCCACCAGCTTGCCATAGTCCGGGTAGTCCACCGAGGCCGTGTCGTTCGTGCCGATATCTTCGGCCGGAATCCCCCGTTTCTGGAGAAGGGTTTTGATTTTATTCTTCAGCTCCACGGCCGCATGATCGCAACCGATGATGATTGAAACCTGTTCTTCCGTCATGGCCCAGCGCTTCCTCCCCTCCGACACGCTTCCCGCCGCGGAGCCGTCTTTCAAGGCCGGCCTGCGCGTGCTTGGTCATCGACCACGTAGGTACGTGTTCGCGACGGCGCGAATCAGACAATAATCCTGAAATTTCAGGTGAATTAGCTTCTAATACAACCGTCCGGTGTTCCGCAAGTAAAAACACCGTGGCATGGAATGATCCTGGGGATCGGCAGAAACCATCGGCATCCGCACAGGTCGCCGAGGTGGCGATGGTCATGCCGGGGCAGACTTGAGAATGCGAATAGGTTCCGGGAAAGGGCGCTGAAGCGGCAGGCCGACCGGGAAAAAAGCTTCGCAATTATCAGGGGCCGACAGCCGAAACCGCCGCCCGACATTTTAATGGGTATTGATATAGCTAATCGCGTCTTTGACCGAAAGAATCTTTTCCTGGTCTTCGTCCGGAATTTCCATATCGAATTCCTCTTCCATGGTCATGATCAATTCGACCAAATCAAGGGAATCGGCCCCCAGGTCGTCAACGAATTTGGCTTCGGGAATCACCTCGGAAGGATCGACATTAAGCTTCTCGGCGATTAACTTTTTAACCTTATCTTCAACCGACATTTCTTCCTCCTTGCCTATCAGCGTGGGTGGGAACGTGCGGGCGCTTCGAGCCTGAACCAACGACCGCCACCCGGAATGGTCCCGACATCATCGGGTGCTCAGCAACACCGCGGGCCGGCGTCACACGGGTACGGTCACCAAGGCCGAACCTTACCGGTCGCGGCCTATTCTTCTTCCGTGTCGATGAGGTCGCGCCCCCGGTAAGTGCCACAGCTCATGCAGACATGATGCGGCCGCTTGGGCTCACCGCACTGGGCACAGGTGGTCAGGTTGGGACCGGCCGTCTTTTTGTGGGTGCGTCGCATATCGCGTTTTGACTTGGATGTTTTGCGCTTGGGGACAGCCATAAGTAATCTCCTAAATTATTGATATAATTATACATCCTAATATCTTCACGTTCCATTAATTTAAACTGTGTTAAGTAATTGATCGCCAATGAAAAGTCAAGCGAATTTGGCGCGGTTCCCTCGCCCCCATGTTGTCCCCCTCCCGGCGTTATGCTATGAAGGACTGCCATCCAAATCATGAACCCGAATGCGGAGGATCGTCATCTGGAACTCCGCTTGTAACTGGAGCGTCAATCAATGGATCCCGTCATCACGCGATTCCCCCCCAGTCCCACAGGTTTTCTGCATGTGGGCGGTGCGCGCACGGCCCTTTTCAACTGGCTGTATGCCCGTCATACCGGCGGGCGCTTCGTCCTGCGGTTTGAAGACACCGACATCGAACGTTCGACCCGGCAGTCCGTCGATGCCATTCTGGATTCAATGGCCTGGCTGGGTATCGACTGGGATGCGGGGCCTTATTTCCAGTCCGAACGACTGCCGGTCTACCGTGAGCATCTACAGCAACTCCTGGACACGGGACATGCCTATTACTGCACCTGCTCGCCGGAAGAAATCGAAGCCATGCGCCGGGAGGCGACCGCGCGCGGGGGCAAGCCCCGCTATAACGGACGCTGCCGTGACAAGCAGCGGCCCGCGTCGGCCGATGCGGCCATCCGCTTCAAAGCACCGGCCACCGGCACCACCGTGGTGGACGACCGGGTCAAGGGACCGATTGCTTTCCAGAACAACGAATTGGACGACTTCATCATCTGTCGCAGCGACGGCATGCCCATGTACAACCTGGCCGTGGTCGTCGACGACATCACCATGGGGATCAACACGATCATCCGCGGCGACGACCATGTCAACAACACGCCCAAACAGATCCTGCTATACAAAGCCCTGGGCGCCCCCCTGCCGCTGTTCGCCCATGTGCCCATGGTACTGGGCAACGACCGCTCCCGGTTGAGCAAGCGCCATGGCGCCATGTCCGTTACGGAGTATCGTGAGATGGGCTATCTGCCCGACGCCATGCTGAACTATCTGGTGCGCTTGGGATGGTCCCACGGCGATCAGGAATTCTTCACGCGCCGGGAGCTGATCGAAAAATTCTCCCTGGACGCCATCGGTAAATCAGCCGGCATCTTCGATCCGGCCAAATTGCTGGCCCTGAATGCCGAGCACATCCGGGAAGCCCAAGCGGAGGCCCTTGTGGCCCCCCTACAACCGTTTTTTAAAACGCATAATGTCGCCCTACCCGACAACCACCACATGGCGATGGTGATCACCACTCTGCAGCCCCGCAGTAAAACCCTTGTGGAGATGGCGGCCGGAGCGCTTTTCTATTTCCAGAGCCCGATCGTTTACGAAGATAAAGCGGCGGCCAAATTCCTGAAACCAGCAATTCTGAAGCCCCTCCGGCAGTTGACCAGCGCACTGACGCAGCTCGACCGCTTTGATGAAGATCAGATCGAAAGCGCATTTGTCCAGACCATGGAGGCCACCGGACTGAAACTCGGTAAAATCGCCCAGCCCGTCAGGGTGGCGCTCTCGGGCAAAACCGTCAGCCCCGGCATCTTCGAAATGATCCGGGTGCTCGGCCGGGAGGAAACCCTGACGCGGATCAACCGGGCCCTGGCGTTTATCGAGGCGCGTGCGGGAGCGCAGCCGTAGGCCTGGCGCCCGTGGCAGCGCCTTTCTACGGGTCCCGGAGAAGACAAAAATGGTTGACTCACCCGGTGCTTTCGTATAAAAATGCCCATCCTGAGCATGCTGGGGGATCGTCCAATGGCAGGACTACGG
>JASFTA010000319.1:0-3876 GCA_050114115.1 Desulfobacterales bacterium
AGCGCTTTGCCGACGACACCCTGCTGCGCAACGCTGCCTGTGCCGGCTGCCCGGTGGGCTGTATCCATATCGGTTTCCTGCGTGAAAAGTTCATGGAGCCCAACCAGTACCTCTACCGCCAGGTGGCCTACGACTACGAGCCAATCTTCGCCACCGGCACCATGCTGGGCGTCAGCGACGCCTTTGCGGTCCTGGGCATCATGGACGTGGTCGAGAAGATGGGGCTGGACGTCATGTCGGCCGGGGTGGCCCTGGCCTGGGCCACCGAAGCGGCCGAGAATGAATTGATATCCGAAAAGGAATCGATCGTACCGCTCAAGTTCGGAGATGCCCCGGCCTTCCAACAGGCCGTGGCCCACCTGGGTCGCGGCACAAACGATTTTTACCGCCTGCTGGGGCAAGGAACCCTCAAAGCGGCCGAAGTCTACGGAGGCGCGGAATTCGCCTGTGTGCTCGGCCAGGAGATGGCCGGCTACGCCACGGGCGAGGTCTACTATGCGGCCCAGTCCCTGGGTTTGCGGCACTCCCACCTGGACAGCGGCGGCTATGCCTACGATCAGAAGCACGACGAAAAGGATGTCGACAAGGCCGTGTCGTTTCTGGTGAGCGACGAGCAGGAACGGGTCTTCCTGACCTCGATGGTGGCCTGCCTGTTTGCCCGCGGGGTCTACAAACCCGATCGCCTGGCGGAATGCCTGGCGGCCTTGGGATACACCGCCGTAGCCGACGACATGGCGGCCATCGCCGGCGCCATTCAGCAGAAGCGCTGGCAGATCCGTCTGGCCACGGGTTTCAAACCCGAGCAGGCCAAGATACCTCAACGCTTCCATGAGGTAACCACCTGGAAAGGAGAAACCGACAGCGGTTATCTCGATTCACTGACCCGGACCTATGCGCGGCGTCTTATGGAAATTGCCCGCTGCGCCATGACGACAAGTACGGAAGGCTCGTCATGAAATCATACGCCACCACGACCCACTCGTTATTTCCGCAGCGCATCCGACAGGTTGGGCGCATTCTGGCGATCGCCCTGCTCCTGAACTGTCCGGGGGCACGGCCCGCGGCCGCCCTCCCGGAAACCCATCCATTGGCGCCGCCCGACCTCACCAGCCCCCGCGCCACGATGGCTTATTTTAACCGGGAGATGAACCTGGCCTACCAAATCCAGTTGCAGGAAGGGTTCAGGAGCCCGGAGGCCCGAAACCACATCCGCAGGGCCACACGCAGCCTGGATCTGAGCAGTGTGGCCCCGGCCGATCGCCAGGACGTCGGTTTTGAAACCGTCCTGCTGTTGAAAGAAATCCTGGACCGCCTCGATCTACCGCCTGAAAACGAGATCCCGGACGCCGCGGCAATGGACAAGGAGGGGCTTGCGGCCTGGACCCTTCCCCACACCGAAATTACCATCGCCCGACCGGCCGAAGGTCCCCATGCCGGCCGGTTTCTCTTCGATGCCCAAACCGTGAGCCTTACGCGCTCTTTTTACCATCGCATCCAGGAACTGCCTTATAAAGGGGGCGCCGCGGTGGGCATCTACGAGGACTACATCTTCAGCCCCGGCCCGCTGATTCCCAACCGCCTCATCAACGCGCTGCCCACATGGGCCCATACCGGTTTTCACGAGCAGGCCATGTGGCAGTGGCTCAGCGCCTTGCTTTTGCTGGCGCTTGGCGCCCTGGTGGCCGTGGCGGTTTTTAGATGGTCCCGTACCAGTAAAAAGGAGGATCCCCACCCTCTAAGCCGAATGTCCTGGCGGCGGTTCATGCCGCCGGTGGCCTTGCTGGTCATTTCCGCGGCCCTGCGGTACCTGATCGACGATCAGGTCAACTTAACCGGTACCGTCCTCGAGTATTTTGTACGGGTGATGCGCCTTCTGCTTTTTTTCAGCGCCGCCTGGCTCATCCTGGTCGCCGGCGCCGCGGCCACCGAGGTGGTCGCGGCCTCGCGCTGGCTCAGGCCCAAAGACATCGACCCCAACCTGACCCGGCTCCTGGGCAGGCTGTTCACCTGGGTGCTGCTGCTCCTCCTGGTCTGGAATGTGTCGGAATACCTGGGCGTTTCGTTTACGGCCGTCTTCGCCTCAGCCGGTATCGCCGGTATCGCCCTGGCCCTGGCGGCGCGCGAAACCCTGGCCAATTTTTTCGGGGGCATCAGCATCCTCATGGATCGCCCCTTCAAGACCGGCGATTTTATCCTGCTCGAAACCGGCGAGCGGGGCATGGTGGTCAACGTGGGCATGCGCAGCACCCGCCTCCTGACGCGCGACGATATTCAGATCGCGATCCCCAACTCCATCATCACCAACACCAAGGTCGTCAATGAAAGCGCCCCGCGGCCACGGTTTCGCATCCGCATTAAGGTGGGGGTGGCCTACGGCTCCGATATCGACCGGGTGGAGCAAACCCTGCTGGCCGTTGCCACGAAAAATCAGCTCGTATCCCCGACACCGGCGCCGCGGGTGCGTTTCCGTGCCTTCGGCGATTCCGCGCTCGATTTCGAACTGCTCTGCTGGGCCCGCAGCCCCCACGACAAGGGCCGGCTGATCCACGAATTGAACCAGGCGATCTACAAAGCCTTCGAGGCCGAGGGCATCCAGATCCCCTTTCCCCAGCGGGACGTCCACATGATCGATCAAGCCTGAACCGTGACCGCCTCGAGCCGGCCCCGCTGATCGGCCCATCGGCCAACGTGTCAATGGAAAACAGCGTCTGATTGCCAAAACCAGCATGTGTGCTTAGGTTGGCCTAAATCACAAATTTTGAAATTGCGGGTCGAAGCATTTTCCCAGACGCTTTTACGCATTCTGGAAAGGGCCTTTCGTGTTCAAAAATCCTTTACTTCTCATTGCGCTTGGCCTGACCGGAATCGTCGCCGGATGGGGCATCGTGGACAATGCCGGGCTGACCCGGTTTGCCTCGACCATGACCGGCGTCATGTTCACCAGCCGTGGCTGGTTCGTGATGCTCTCGGCCAGCATGCTATTGCTTCTGTGCATCTGGCTCGCGTTCTCGCGCTATGGCCGGATCAAGCTCGGCCACGATGATGACCAACCCGAATTCTCCACCATCAGCTGGCTGACCATGCTGTTTGCGGCCGGCATGGGGGTGGGCCTGCTTTTCTGGGGGGCCGCCGAGCCGCTCTCCCATTTCAAGGTCATCCGCAATTTCGCCAATCCCTACAAATCCGCCGGCCACGCGCTGTTTATCACCAATTTTCACTGGGGGTTGCATGCCTGGGCCATCTATGCCGTAACGGGCCTGGTGATCGCCTATTTCAGTTTTCGCAAGGACCAGCCCACCCTGGTCAGTGCGCCCATGCAGTCGGTTTTCGGCAAACGCGCCTGGACCCGTGCCGTCGGAGGGCTGAGCGACCTGCTGGCCATCTACGCCATCGCCATCGGTATCGGCGGCTCCATCGCCATGGGGGTCTTTCAGATCCAGAGCGGCGTCGAATCGCTTTTCGGACTGGAAGACCCCGGCCTGTGGCTGGCACTGGTGATCCTGGCGGTGCTCTGCATCGCCTACATCCTGCCCCTGACGGTGGATCTGAGCAAAGGTATGGCCACCCTCTCCAACATTGCCATGGCTACGGCCGGGGGGCTGATGGTCTTCGTCCTGCTGACCGGCCCGACCTTTTATCTGATGAACGGCATTACCGGATCCATCGGCGACTACTTTTCCCGGGTGGTGCCGCATGGTTTTGAAACCTATACCTTTTTCGACGAAAAGGTGCACTCCTGGTTTCAATCCTGGACCCTGACCTTCATGGTCTGGTGGTTTGCCTGGTCGCCCTTCGTGGGCGTTTTCATCGCCCGCATCTCCAAGGGGCGCACCATACGGGAGTATCTCCTGGGCGTCGTGCTGGTGCCGACTTTCT
>JASFTA010000320.1:0-3871 GCA_050114115.1 Desulfobacterales bacterium
GGGTGATATGCTCGCCAATGCCCAGCGTATTCTCCAGAGCGCCATAGGTCTCCTCGGCCATTAGGGTTTTGAGCCGGGCGGCATCGAGCTCGAACAGGTCCTTCAGGGGCCCGATCAGATAAACGTCGCGGATCTGGCGCTGGTGGGGATCTTCGGACAAGGCCGGATTGAATTGCCAGTAAAGGAGGGTCTTGTCATAATCAAAGCCCATATCCTCGATGGTAGCCTTGGCGATCTTCACATAGGTGATCGCCCTCGAACGCCCTTCCCGAACATCGAGAAGCCGGGTGTTGAAACCGGCCACAAAGGCTTCGCGTGTCGCCGCATCGGCCGGCATCCCCGCGTCGTCCTGCCAGACCACGGCGGCGATGATCAATACCGCCGCCAGCAGGGCGGCGGCGATGGCCGGCAGCCTTCGACGACGCCACCAGGCCGTCAGACGCCCGTCCAACCGGAAGTTCTTAATTCGGGAGCCCAACAGTGCCAGTCCGGAGTCGAGGCGCGCGCGCAGGTCTTCGACTTTAAGGTTTTTCAGCCAGGCGCCGAAGCCCTCGGGGGTGTCGACGTCCAAATCTGTCGCGGCCGGCGCCTTATCCTTTGCCGGGTGCGGTTTGGGCCGCGGTTGCCGGGCGGGCGGTGTTGCGTTCAGGTCCCGGCTTCCCTCCTCGGCGGTCTTGCGGGGCAGCAGGCGGCAGACGGCGCCGGCCTTGCGCATCAAACTTTTAAAACGATGAGCGTCGGCCAGATCAAGCTGTTTCTGAATCACGATCCGCCGACCGCTGCAAATCCGTACAACGTCCTGGCGGCTGATTTTGAGCACTTTCCCCAAAAGGATCTGGACCCGCTCAGGATCCGCCCCCTCGACAAATTGACCTTCGAAAACGATGTCATATTTGGGATTTTTCATGGGACTCCCGTCAAAAATCGAACGCTGGATGGAACGCCTGACGATATCTGTTGCACTATTGTAGACATATCGTCCCTTTCACCGCGGCCTTATCGAAAGGGAACGATCGAACAACCTCCCGATATTAGGCGTATTATACTTGTCACCACTGGGTATCGGCAATTGCACGCCGTGCCTTCGCGACTGGACATGGTAGAGATGCAAAATGTCTACCAGGTTGACCCATCAATGCCCATTGCAAGCCCCTTCCCCAAACCGCGCCCACGGCCGGGCATCCGATTGACTTTCCGGCTCCGGTTACCATTTTATAAAATCGGCCATAAAACAATCGACCACACTGGTTTCACAACGATCCCGTCCGCGATTCTTCGCCGCTCATCCTGGAACCACCAGATCTTCGCGCGCCGACCGGCTACAACGAAGCCCGCCTCAAAACCGACATGACGCAGCACAGCACCGAACATCCTGGACACCGGTCTGGTCATAAGCTTCCCGGGTCGTTTGGCGGCCGTCGTTTAAATCCTGCTGGGCAGAAGCGGTATTGATGTCACTTTTAGGTGAAAGGAGGACCCGATGGACATCCTAAGACGTCTTTTTCCCGGTCTGATCGGCGTGATATTTTTGTGGGTTGTGCTGACCACGGTGTGCTGGGCCGCGGATGAAATCGTGATCGGCGTGATCCACTGGAAAGATTTCGCTTATGCCGAAATGATGAAGAACTCCTACGACATGGCTGCCGAGGCGATCAATGCCGACGGGGGCATCAACGGCCAACCATTGAAACTGATCACGGCCGACGACGGGGGGAGTCGACGGGGCGGCGAGCAGGCCGTCGACAAACTGATTAAAGACCACGGCGCCGTCATGCTGATCGGTGGTTATTCGAGTTCGAACACCCTCTATACGGCCAGGGCCGCCGACCGCCATGAGGTCCCTTTTCTGGTGACCACCGCGGCGGACGACCGCATCACCCAGCGGGGTCTTAAAAATGTCTTTCGGCTTAATCCTCCGGCCAGCGCCTATACGAACGGACTGGAGGCGTTCATGCTGGAAAAGGTGCGGCCCCGCTCCATGGCCATCGTGTATGAAAACAGTCCCTATGGGACCAGCGGGGCCATGAAGATGATGTGGTTCGGCCGTGAAAACGACATCGAACTGACGGCGATCATTCCCTATTTTCGGGAACGCGCTGGTCAGGACTATTTCGACCGCATTCTGAAACCTTTGAAAACCAGCGCACCGGACGTGATTTACATGGTTTCCTATCTGAAGGATGCTGTTCAGCTCGTGACCAAAATTCGCGAGATCTCAACGAAAGCCTTGCTATGCGGCGGTGCCGGCGGTTTCACGCACTACAAGTTCATCGAACAAGCCGATGCCACCGGGGATGGGCTGGTGACCGCTGCACTCTGGGGACCGGAAACGGATTTTGCCGGCGCCCGAGCCTATTATGACGCATACATGGCGCGCTTCGATAACCCGCCCGACTATCACGGGGCGGAAGCCTACAGTGCCGTTCTGGTGGCCGCCGAGGCCTTGAAAAACGCCCGCGACCACGAACCGGCAAGTATCCGCACGGCGCTGGGCCGCATCGAGATGGAGACGCCTTTCGGCCCGGTGCAATTCGACAGCGACGCGACCTTCGAGCGTCAGAACTGGATCGACACCCTCGTCTTTCAGATTGCCGATAACCAGTTTCGGTGCATCTGGCCGGAACCGCTGGCCACCCGGCCGTTCACACCGCCGACGTATTGGCGTTCGGAATAGGGCCAATGGGCAAGTTTGCGCGATTGCGCCCCTGAATATTGATTGAGCGGAAGCGAAGAGAAGATCACCCGGCCAGGGCATTCAACAGGCGGGCGCATGGATCTAAAATCTCATCGGACGCCCCTTCTTCTGCGGAGAGTGCCGTGAGGTCGTCGGAACCCCTGAAAGGCCGGTTGATACATCGCTGCATCGGCATGGATGTGTAGGTATTCAAGGTGGCTCACACGCAATTCTCCGTTTTACACAGATCAACCCGATACCGCTCAGCCGTCGTCCGGCACCCGGCCGTCGGCCGGCAGATCTTCCGGATGCAGCCAGGCGACAAACAATCGGTACCCCACGGCCAGGATCACCGCCCCCACGAACAATCCGATGATGCCCGAGAGGATCATCCCGCCGATGGCGCCCAGCAAAATCACCAGCATGGGGATATCGAGACCTCGGCCCAGGAAAAGCGGTTTGAGGAAGGTGTCGCTCGCACCGACGATCACGCTCCAGATCGCAAACAATACGGCCGAAACGGTATCGGCGATCGAAAACACGTACAGGATGATCGGCCCCAGGATCAGGATGGTCGGCAACTGGACGATTGCCAGCACCAGCACGGCCAGCGTCCACAAACCGGTATAAGGCACCCCCACGACCATCAGCCCAATACCGGCCCCGACGGCCTGAATCAGCGCCACCCCCAGCACCCCCTGGGCCACGCTGCGAATCGTGGCACCGGTGAGGATCACCATTTCTTTGCCGCGCGCCGGCCCCATGAGCCGGCCGGCGATGGCTTCCAGCGCCAGGATGCCGCTGCGCGCCTTGACCATCAACCCCCCCGCAATGATGATCGCCAGAGCAAACTTGAGAACCTCGGCCCCGGCGCCGGCCGCGAAGGACAGGAGCTTTTTGCCGCCCGCCTTGAGTTGGGGTTCGAACTGATCGAGCACCTCGTCGAGGTTGGTCGAGGCCAGGCGCCAGGTCTTGTCCAGTTTTTTCCCGATCAGCGGCCAGTCCTTGACCTTGTCGGACGGCGGCGGAATCGTCAGCGTCCCCGCCTCGATGCGCGCGGATATACGCTGCGTGTTGGTCACCAGCGATTCGGAGAGCATGATGGTGGGGACGATCAGAATGGCCAGCGCCACTGTCGTCATCACGATGGCGGTCAGCTTTTCACGCCCGCCCAGCAGAGATTGCAATTTCCGAAAC
>JASFTA010000321.1:0-3855 GCA_050114115.1 Desulfobacterales bacterium
AGAATCCGGCGGCAAAGTGGAAGTACTGATTCTGGACTATGCCGGGGGCCTCGAGAAGCTGCAGAGCAGAGGACGTTCATCAGCACCTGTCTGCTGAAAGCGTCCAAGCGGCCGCATCCCGGAACCCGGATTCATTTCAATGACAGCCTTGGCGCCGAGGTCCTGGATTCGAAGGCCGAAATTCACACCCTCCGGTTTTGGTCCCAGGGTGATTTCCAGGCGCAGCTGGCCCAGACGGGTGAAATGCCGCTGCCCCCCTACATTCGGCGTGCCGGGGACGTTGACGCGGCGATCGACGACCACCGGCGCTACCAGACGGTGTATGCCAAAGAGGCCGGCGCCGTGGCGGCGCCGACCGCCGGGCTGCATTTCAGCGCGGCGCTTTTGGAGCAGTTGCGGCGCCAGGGCGTTCAGCGTGTAGAGCTCACCCTGCATGTCGGCTACGGCACCTTCCTGCCGGTGCGCGTGGACGATATCCGTCGGCATCGCATGCATGCCGAATGGTTTTCCATATCCGCCGAAAGCGCGGCGCGGATCAACCGCCACCGCCGCCGGGGCGGGCGGATAATCGCCGTGGGCACCACCTGTGTCCGGTCCCTGGAGTACGCCGCGGGTGAAAATGGCCAGTTAAAAGCCGGCAGCGGACCGAATGACCTTTTCATCTATCCCGGCTACCGCTTTCGGATCGTGGATGGGATGCTGACCAATTTCCACCTGCCCCGATCCACCCTGCTGATGCTGGTGGCAGCCTTTGCCGGCCGGGAGCGCATTCTGGCCGCCTACCGCGAGGCCGTGCGCCGGCAATACCGGTTTTTCAGCTACGGAGATGCCATGCTGATCCATCCTGAACTCAGGGAGCGCACCCCCGATGTTGGCCTTTGATATCCAGGCCTGCTCCAGTGAAACGGCCGCCCGTTGCGGTTGCTTCCAGACCGCCCACGGCCAAGTGATTACCCCGGTCTTCATGCCCGTGGGCACCTTGGGGTCGGTCAAGGCCCTCACGCCCGAAGAGCTCAAGGATGCCGGGGCGCAGATTATTCTGGGCAATACCTATCATCTTAATCTGCGCCCCGGCATTGATGTCATCCGCCATTTCGAAGGCTTGCACCGCTTCATGAACTGGGACGGCCCCATCCTGACCGACAGCGGCGGTTTTCAGGTGTTCTCCCTGGCCAAGCTGCAGAAGATCACCGAAGAAGGGGCGGCCTTCCAGTCGCACATTGACGGCTCCCGCCACATACTGACGCCGGAAAGCGCGGTCGAGATCCAGATCGCCCTGGATGCGGACATCATCATGCCGCTGGACTGGTGTATCGGCTACCCGGCCGAGCGGGCCGATGCGCTCGCCGCCGTGGAGCGCACCACCCGCTGGGCGGCCAGATGCCGCGCCGTCTGGCAGGCCATGGCCCGCCCACAGGTGGCCCTGTTCGGCATCGTGCAGGGCGGTATGTTTGACGATTTGCGCCGCCAGTCCGCCGAGGCGCTTGTGGCGCTTGATCTTCCCGGTTACGCCCTGGGCGGGTTGAGTGTCGGCGAGCCCGTCGAAATCATGCTGGACGTGGCCGAAAAATCCCTGCCGCTGCTACCCGGGGACCGTCCGCGCTACATCATGGGCGTGGGAACGCCTGAGAACCTGGTGGAACTGGTGGGCCGGGGGGCCGACATGTTCGACTGTGTGCTGCCAACACGCAATGCCCGCAATGGCCAGCTGATTACGGCCCGCGGCACATTGAATATCAGCAACGCCCGTTTCAGGGAAGACGTGCGGCCGCCGGATACCGATTGCACCTGCTATACCTGCCGGCATTTTTCCCGGTCCTACCTGCGTCATCTTTATATGGCCCGGGAACTATTGGCTTACCGCTTGAATTCCATCCACAATATCCACTATTATACGAATCTGATGGCGGGTTTGCGGCAGGCCATTCGGGAAGACGGCTTCGAAGCTTTTCGGCGGGCCTTCTATCGCGGCCGCCAGGCATCGGGCGAATAACCGCTGGCGCCGGCGCTTGTTGGCGTTCGCGCGCAGATCAGGCCGCTTGCCTGAAGGAGGATGAAATGCAGACACAAGTACAAGCGGTACTCGAAAAAATAAGGCCGTCCCTTCAAGCGGACGGCGGCGACGTCGAACTGGTGGCGGTCGAGGCGGGGGTGGTCAAGGTGCGCCTCAAAGGCGCCTGCGCCGGCTGCCCCATGAGCCAAATGACCCTCAAGAACGGTATCGAAAGGCTTCTCAAGCGGGAGGTTCCGGGCGTCTTGTCGGTCGAGGGGGTGCCCTGACTAAAGAAGGCGGACGCCTTGGCCCCCCTAAGGCCTTTGATGGACTTGTAAAAAATCATGTTGCCGACGGTTTCGGAAAGCGTTCGCGATACGGCTTGCGAAGCCCGAGGAATGAGGCGTACTTTCGGTACGCTGCCATGACGAGGGCTGACGCGTAACGCCGATATCGGCCTTTTTTACGAGACCGACGACTTTAATGCTAAAACCAAATCACAAAGGTTGACCATGACCATTGCCACCAAGATCGAAACGTTTATGCGCCGCTCCTCCTGGATTCGCAAAATGTTCGAGGAGGGCGCCCGCCTCAAGGCGGCCCACGGGGCCGACAAGGTGTTCGACTTCAGCCTCGGCAACCCCAACATCACCGCCCCGGAATGTTTTGATAAAGCCCTGGCGGAAACCGCCTGCAGCTGCAGCGGTGAGCATGGCTATATGCCCAATACGGGCTACCCCCATGTGCGCCAGTCGGTGGCCAAATACCTTTCGGCCGAGCAGGGCGTGACCGTCACCCAGGATGAAGTGATCATGACCTGCGGGGCCTCCGGCGCCTTGAACGTGGCCCTCAAAACCCTGCTCGACCCCGGTGACGAAGTCCTGACACCGGTCCCTTGCTTTGTCGAATACGGGTTCTATGCCGACAACCATGGGGGGGTGCTCAAGACCGTTGCGACCCATCCCGATTTCAGCCTCGATCTGGAGGCCATGGCCGCAGCGATCACACCCCGAACCAAGGTGGTCCTGATCAATTCACCCAACAACCCCACGGGGCAAATCTACAGTCACGAAAGCCTGGAGCGCCTGGGCGAACTGCTGGCCGCCAAGAGCGCGCGCCTCGAGCGCACGATTTATCTGATTTCCGATGAGCCCTACCGCAAGATCGTATTCGACGATCATACCGTGCCTAGCATTTTCGCCGTGTATGCCGACAGCCTGGTGGCCACCTCCTATTCCAAGGACATTTCGATTCCAGGGGAGCGGATCGGTTATGCGGCCTTGAACCCTGCGGCCAACTACCATGACGACGTGATGAACGGCATGGCCCTGGCCAATCGTATCCTCGGCTTTGTCAATGCACCGGCCCTGATGCAGAAAATTGTGGCCTGCCTGCAGGGCACCAGCGTGGATATCGGCCTTTACCAGCGCAAGCGCGATTTGCTCTGTGAAGGGCTGGCCGCCGCCGGGTATGAATTCATAACGCCCCCGGGGACGTTCTACCTCTTTCCCAAATCGCCCATTCCGGACGACGTGGCCTTTGTGCAGGCCCTGCAGGAAGAACTGATCCTGGTGGTGCCCGGCAGCGGATTCAACGGACCGGGGTATTTCCGGATCGCCTTCTGTGTGGACGACGATACGATCGTCAATGCCCTGCCGGGATTCAAACGGGCGATCGACCGGTTGCACTAGACGCTTGGCCTGACAATCCCCGGGAGACGGCCGCCGGCGCGGCAAGCCGAGGGAAGCCCCGACCGGGCCAGGCCGGGAATGATGCGTGCAGCTGGGTATTCGCAGGTAAGATGCACCGGCGACCGGTCAAATCGAGTCGGATCGCGGCCCGACCATCGCCCCCGTGCTTCA
>JASFTA010000322.1:0-3854 GCA_050114115.1 Desulfobacterales bacterium
GAAAACATGGAGATCGCCATCAGCTTCTGCCGCCAGAGCGTTGATATCGCCCCGGAAAACGGCCGGGCCTTCTTACGACTGGGCCGCCTGCTGGTTAAAACCGGCCAGTTGGAGGAAGCCCTGCAGGCCTTCAAACAAGCGGAAACCCTCGGCGAAGAGGCCCGCAGCCTGATCGTGTCCGTGGAAGAGCGTCTGGTCGAGAAAGCCTCCTGAGATGGAAGCCCTGATCGAATCGATTTTGGCGGAAAGCCTGCGCGTCACACGCGAAGCGGTCAGTGGCCAGCGGGACAAACTGATAGCCGCCGCCGACATGCTGGTCACCGCCATCGCATCCGGGCATAAGATCCTGATCTTCGGCAATGGCGGCAGCGCCGCCGATGCCCAGCATCTGGCCGCGGAGTTTGTCAACCGTTTTCAGTTCGAGCGTCAACCCCTGCCGGCCATCGCCCTGACCACCGACAGCTCGATCATCACCAGCATCGGTAACGATGAGAGTTTCGATCGCATTTTCGCCAAACAGGTGGAAGCCCTGGGCCGAGCGGGGGATGTGGCCTGGGGCCTGAGCACGAGCGGCCGTTCGGCCAACATCCTGGCGGCACTGCGCACCGCCCGCCAGAGGGACATGCACGGCCTGGGCATGGCCGGCCGCGGGGGACGCTTGGGGGAGCAGACCGACCTGCTCCTGACCGTACCGTCGGATATCACGGCCCGTGTTCAAGAAGCCCATATTACCCTGGGGCACATTCTCTGCCAACTGGTGGAACACAAGCTGTTTCCCCATCAGGCGCCGGCGGCCGCGCCGCGCTGAGACCGCCACCCCGGAATCAATGGCCTATCCCTTGCCAAGCCGACCAAGATGTGTAATTAAAAGCCTCTTTGAACCTCAGGCACAAATAAGGAGCTGAATCGATGCCGATTTATGAATACGAATGCCAGGATTGTGGCCATGCGTTCGAGTATCTCGTCCTGGGCGATCCGGACCCCGAATGCGAAGCCTGCCGCAGCAAGAAGGTCTGCCGGCTGATGTCGGTTTGCGGATTTTACAGCAAGGGCGGCGGCGGTGAGACGATCAAATCGTCGGCCTCGGCCTCTTCCTGCAGCGGCTGCACGACGACGTCAAACTGCGCCGGGTGCGGGCACGGATGACCGCCAACATCCGCATCGGCACCCGTGGCAGCAAGCTGGCCCTGTGGCAGGCCGAATGGGTCAAGTCCCGCCTGGAGGCCCTCCACCCGCCGCTGACGGTCGCATTGACGATCATCAAAACCAAGGGCGACAAGATTCTGGATGTACCCCTGGCCAAAGTGGGCGGCAAGGGACTGTTCGTCAAAGAAATCGAAGAGGCCCTGCTGGAGGGCCGCATCGATCTGGCTGTTCACAGCATGAAAGACATGCCCGCCGAGATTCCCGACGGACTCTGTATCGGGGCCGTTCCGGAGCGGGAAACCCCGGTGGACGCTCTGATCGCCCGCGAGGGGCAAACACTGGAGGCGCTGCCCCGGGGCGCCCGGGTCGGCACCAGCAGCCTGCGGCGCTCTTCCCAGTTGCTGCGGGCCCGGCCGGACCTCGCCATCGTTCCCCTGCGGGGTAATCTCGATACCCGCCTTCGCAAACTCGACGAAGGGCAGATGGACGCCATTGTGCTGGCCGGCGCGGGCATCCGACGCCTGGGGCTGGAGGAACGGATCACCCAGCGCTTGGCGCCGGAAATCATGCTGCCGGCCGTTGGCCAGGGGGCGCTGTGCGTGGAAACACGAGCGGGCGACCCGCAAATCGCGCCCCTCGTGGCACCGCTCGAGGATGAACACACGCGGCTGGCGGTCACGGCCGAACGGGCGTTCCTGCATCGCCTGGAGGGCGGCTGTCAGGTGCCCATCGCGGGGCATGCCACCTTGACGAATGACCAACTGGCCATCAGTGGCCTGGTATCCGATCTCACGGGCCAGACGGTCTATAAGGAAACCAAAACCGGGCCCGCTGCAGAAGCCGCCGCCATCGGCCGGCACCTGGCCGATCTTCTGCTGGACCAGGGGGCCCGCACCGTTCTCGACCGTCTTCAAACGGAATTACCGTCATGAACAAAGGAAAAGTCTATCTGGTGGGCGCCGGCCCGGGCGATCCGGGCCTCTTGACGCTCAAAGGTCAGGCCTGTATCCGCAAGGCCGACGTGGTGGTCTACGATTATCTGGCCGCACCGGCGCTGCTGGCCCATGCCGCCCCCGGAACCGAAATGATCTATGTCGGCAAAAAGGGCGGCGACCACACCCTGTCCCAGGAGGGCATCAATCGCCTGATTGTCGCGAAGGCCGCCCAGGGTTTAGTGGTGGCGCGTCTCAAGGGCGGCGATCCTTTCATCTATGGCCGCGGCGGTGAAGAAGCCGAAGAGCTGATTGCGGCGGGGATTGCCTATGAAGTGGTGCCGGGGGTCACCTCGGCCGTGGCGGCACCGGCCTATGCCGGGATTCCCCTGACCCACCGCGACTACACCTCGACCCTGGCCTTCGTGACCGGTCATGAAGACCCCACCAAGGAAAGCTCGCAGATCAACTGGGCCGCGCTGGCCGCCGGCATCGGCACCATCGTGTTCTTCATGGGGGTAAAAAACCTGCCCAAGATCACGGCCCAACTCACCGCCCACGGCATGGCGGCCGACACCCCCGTGGCCCTGGTACGCTGGGGCACCACCAATCGCCAGCGCACGGTCACCGGGACCCTGGCCACGATTGTGGACATCGCCCGCGAAGCCGGCATCAAGGCCCCGGCCATCATCGTGGTGGGCCGGGTGGTCGAACTGCGTGAGCGTCTGCGGTGGTTCGAGGACCGTCCGCTCCTGGGCCGCAACATCGTGGTCACCCGGGCACGTGCCCAGGCTAGCGATCTGGTGGCGCAACTGTCGGAGCTGGGGGCCAACTGCCTGGAATACCCGACCATCCTGGTGGAGGCCGAAGCGGACACGGCCCCTCTGGATCGCGCCCTCGATCGTCTGCAAGACTACGACTGGCTGGTATTTACCAGTGTCAACGGCGTTAAGTTCTTCTTCCAACGCCTGTTCGAACGCGGCTACGACGTGCGGGCCCTGCATCACATGCGCACGGCCGTCATCGGACCGGTGACCGCCGAGCGTCTGCGGGGATTCGGTTTGCGCAGCGACATCATGCCGAAGAGCTACCGGGCCGAATCCGTGGTGGCCGCCTTCCGCAACGAGACCATGGCCGGCCGGCGGGTGCTGCTGCCGCGAGCCGCTGACGCCCGCGCCGTGCTGCCCGTCGAACTCGGCAAGATGGGCGCTGAAGTGGACGAGGTGATTATCTACCGGGCCCGCCCGGTCGCCGAAGGGGCGGAGCGCCTCGTGGACGACCTGCGCAACGGCCGGGTGGATCTGGTCACCTTCACGAGCTCGTCGACGGCCCGCAATTTCCGGTCCCTGCTGCCGGATGACGAAATCGATCAACTCCTGGCGCGGGTGCGCGTTGCCAGCATCGGCCCCGTGACCACCGAGACGGCCGCATCGCTGGGCATCCCGGTGGATACCACGGCCGCGGAATACACCATCCCCGGTCTCTGCCAGGCCATCCAGAAGCTCTATACCCCAAGCGGATCGTAGGCCGATCGGTCTTGGCATAGAGCCCGGTCGAGGCATGCAAACACGGCCGCACGGACGGAGGCATTGACCCCGTGCGGCAAGATGCGCTATTCTTTCCCAAACACCAAGTCTGCAATCGACAGCTGATCGATGATCCGGGCGCCCCGCGATGGCGTCGGTGTCAATCCCATCCCCGGGGCGCCCTGCAAACCTCTAAACGCCTGAATTTCGTTTCTCTTTCAGGATAAACTTCGAAACCGGCCGCCAAGCG
>JASFTA010000323.1:0-3852 GCA_050114115.1 Desulfobacterales bacterium
TGGAGTTCCCGGTCACCGGTGTCAAGGCGATTATAACCGACGGGGCCAGCCACGCCGTGGATTCCTCCGACAAAGCTTTCCAGGCGGCCGCCCGCGGGGCCTTTCGGCAGGCCTACGCCAAAGCCAAGGCGGTGATTCAGGAACCCATCATGAAGGTCGTGGTCGAAACACCCACTGAGTTTCAAGGCGCGGTCATGGGCTCTCTCAACCAGCGGCGTGGTATGATTGTCGGCTCCCAGGACGAGGGGGTCATGACCGTGATCGAATCCCAGGTCCCCCTGGCGGAGATGTTTGGCTACTCCACGGCATTGCGCTCCCTGACCCAGGGAAAGGCCCAATTTACGATGGAATTTGCCACCTATCGCCAAGTGCCTGTGTCCGTTGCGGAAGAAATCGCGAAGAAACGTAGCGAAGACAAGAAGAAGGTCGCCTGATCAAAATGCCCGGCGGCCGCAGTGACGCGGAGACCCTCTACGGAATGGGACCACCGCCGGCTGCCGGGCATGTTAATCTCGCCCTCAAATAACGATGTTGCTATCCAAAATTCAAGCACACAAGCGGCCCCCATCCACCTCGAATCGCGAAGCGCCCAAGAACCGATCACGTCGGCCGTCGCCCACTGTCATTGCCATCCGTAAAAGGAGCCTGACCATGATGAAAAAAGACCTGTTGATGCGAAATCCCCTGCGCCAGTTGGGATACGGATCCGAAGACATTCTCGAAGCAGGCGCCTTTGGGGCCATTCTGGCAAGGGCTGGACTCGGCAAAACCGCTTTTCTGGTACAAATCGCGCTGCATACCATGCTGCGCGACCGCAATATACTGCATATCAGTCTGGACGACCCGGTCGACAAGGTCACTTTATGGTATCGGGAAGTGTTCAATCTGATGGTTCAGAGCCGCCAGGCCAACCCCTCACCCGAGCTCTGGGACGGGCTGCTGCCCCATCGTTTCATCATGACGTTCAAAGTGGAAGGCTTCAGTGTTCCGAAGCTGCGCGAGCGCCTGACCGACCTTACGGAACAAAACATTTTCAATCCGCATACCCTGATCATCGACGGGCTGCCTTTCGATGGCGAAGCGCGCGGTCGGCTCGAGGATCTCAAGGCCATGTGCGAGGACGCCGGTCTGCGCACCTGGTTCACGGTCCGCACCCATCGGCACGAAGAACCCGCGCCGGACGGCATGCCGCCTCAGCTAAGCGACCTTCAGGATCTTTTTGCGATTGCCCTGCAACTGTTGCCCGACGGACAGGATATCCACATCAGGCAGCTCAAGGGTGCTTCCGGCACTGATCAGGACACCCCCCTGCGCTTTGATCCGAACACGATGCTGATCAAAACCACCTGAGTTTCCCCTCGGGATCAAGGCCGTTTGAGCACCTCGTAGGCGGCCTGGATGGCCTTGAATTTCTGCTCGGCCAGATGGCGCAGATCATTGCCCAGATGGGCCACCTTATCGGGGTGATACTGGGCCGCCAAACGCCGGTAGGCCCGCCGGATATCCTCCTGGCTGGCGTCCGGTTCAACCCCCAGCACGCGATGGGGATTATCCGCGCCTCCCGCGGACGGCGCATCGGTCTGCTGGCGCCTG
This sequence comes from Desulfobacterales bacterium, assembly GCA_050114115.1. Lineage (GTDB taxonomy): Bacteria > Desulfobacterota > Desulfobacteria > Desulfobacterales > UBA5852 > JABZFP01. Next base: position 1,594 of record JASFTA010000323.1, read on the forward strand.
TCGTCCGGTTCTTGCTCGTATTGGCCGCCGAAGGGCTTCCCGCGGAAGCCGATGCGGTAGTAATAATAGGCCAGCAAGCCCAGAACAGCGAGATCATCCAGCCATCCGGCCCCCACCACGATATCCGGCAACAGGTCGAATGGATTGACAACATAGAGCAATGCCAGAATCGTCAAGAGCCATTTCATGACCGGTCCCTCGTGTTGTGCCCTACAAATAAGTTATCAAACGATTGTCACTCCGGCCCAGGCCGGCGTCCAGTTGAAAGCCGCCTGGATTCTGGCTTGCGCCGGAATGACCCAATGGAAATACGTGCCGCGATCCAACAAAATTTTTGCCCTCATTTCGGGGACATGACATTAACCCCGCGAAAATTGCATGTTAGCCGCTTTGTGCGACGATTTGATCGATCAGTTCCTGGATGCGATCCCTGGCCACCAGGCCATCGCGCCACTGCGCGGGAATCCCTTCCAGGCCGACGCCGGCACCGATAATGGCGCCGGCCAGCATGCCGCGCGCGGCCGAGTCACCACCTGCCATGACATTCGCAATCAGAGCCTCTTCGTAATTGTCCGGATAAGCGGCAATCAGATGAACGGCCCCCGGAAATCCGGCTTTAACATCACACATTTGACCGAAGCGCTTGATGACCGAGCGGGTTGCGGCGGTGGCCGTCCCAATGCCTTCGGCCACCCAACGGTCAAAGGGGGGGCGATCAAAGTGCTCGCGCTGAACGGCCTGTAGGGCCTCGAGCGGCGGTTGGCCGTCGAGAACGCATCCCAGGGTACGGGCAAACAGCTCGGCGCTGTCCACCACGTCGGGGCTGTTGTGGGTTAGGGCCGTTTGAACCCTAGCGGCGTCGACCAGTACTTGGGGGTCGTCCGCATAGAGGCAAGCCAGGGGAGCAATCCGGGCCGCGCCACTCAAATCGGTGGACGCTGAACCGGCATCCCGCGGTAATCGGCCCGCTTCGATATTTTTCAAGGTGTCCTTGGTGGCGTGATCGAAATAACCGTGATAGTCGGCGAAAAGCGCCTGCCAGTCCGACGCAAAGGCTTCCGGTCGGAAGTCACCGGATTGTGCCAAAGATGCCAGCAATACCAGGGTTTGATCACCGTAATGGGTGAATTCACCGGCTTTCTTGGTGGCGTGGAATGAATTCGGCGGTGGCGCCATGAGGCGATCCACCCGACCAATATCGGAATCGATCTGGGCCGTGTCATAGATCCAATGGGCACCAAGCGCCAGGGCATCGGCGGTCAGGGCGCCCCATACAGCAGCGGCGGCTTTGACGTTCATAATGTTCTCCTGTTAGCGATGCCATCGTCGATGAGAGACGGTTTGCCGATACCGCCCTATGACCGACACCTGTCGCGGGTTTAAATGTTATTGCGTAGCGAAAAACTTATGCACCGGCTGATCGTTTATCAAGCCGGCATTCCGAGTAACTTAGATCGGGCACCCGCCATGAAACCGGCGGGTGCCGATGGAATTGAAAGGGCATTTACAACGGGCAGCCAGCGATGGTGAATCTAAATCACAATGGCCCGGCATCCGAAACCGTTGCCATCGCTGCGGAAATCTTCAAGGGGGACGGCGTCGGCCGCCAACCAGGATCACCCGCCGAGATAGGCTTTCTGAACCTCGGGGTTGTTGAGTAGATCGCGGGACATCCCCTCCAGAACGAGATTACCATTTTCAAGGACATAGCCGCGGTTTGAAAACTGGAGTGCCAGGCGGGCATTCTGTTCGACCAGCAAAATGGCGGTACCTTCCTGCTGGTTGATTTCCTTGAGGGCCTCAAAGACGTTCATCATCAGAAGCGGCGCCAACCCCATCGAGGGTTCGTCCAGCAGCATCACCCGGCGCCCGCTCATGAAAGCCCGGGCGATGGCCAGCATCTGCTGCTCGCCGCCGCTCAAGGTCCCGGATTTCTGGCTTTCGCGCTCTTTGAGGCGGGGAAAGATACCGAACATGCGATCCAGGTCGTTCTGAATCCGCTCCTTGTTCTTGCGGGCGAAGGTGGCCAGATGCAGGTTTTCCATAACGGTCAGGTTGCCGAACAGCCGGCGCCCCTCGGGTACATGCGTAATCCCCAGTTCACTGACCACTTTATCGGCCGGATATTCTAAGAGATTCTTGTCGCCGAAGGTCATGCGGCACCCCTCGGCCACCGGCACAAGCCGCGAGATGGCACGCAGGGTCGTGCTTTTACCGGCGCCGTTGGCCCCGATGATACAGATGATCTCCCCTTCTTCG
>JASFTA010000324.1:0-3845 GCA_050114115.1 Desulfobacterales bacterium
TGCTCATTCTCGTCCAGGCCCTGGCCCACCAGGGCGGGCTGGCCATCCAGAACGCCTCCATGTTTCTCAAACTGCAGGCCGAACAAAAAGAACTGGAAGCCGATGTGTGGAGCCACCGCAGCTGGTTCTAAAGGCATCGTGCCGACACCGAGCCCCCACGTAACGTACACCGGGAGACCGCCTACCTGAGCATGCGGCCTCCCGGTGAATTTTATCAAGCGTTTGACGGAATCCAGAGGAGCAAGCCATGCTTGGATCTACTATCGAGCAACTGAAGGTCGGCCAGCAAGCCCGTTTCAGCAAAACCGTCGCGGAGTCCGACGTCTACCTGTTTGCCGGCATCAGCGGCGACTTCAACCCGGCCCACATCAACCAGGCCTATGCGGAACAAACGGCCTTCAAAACCCGCATCGCCCACGGCATGCTCGCCGCCGGCTTTATCTCCACCGTGCTTGGCAACCAACTGCCCGGTCCGGGGACCATCTATATATCCCAGAGCCTGAACTTTTTGGCGCCGGTGGCCATCGGCGACACCATTACCGCCACGGCGGAGGTCGTCGAACTGAACATGGACAAGAAGCGGGCGCGCCTCAAAACGGTGTGCACGAATCAGGACGGCCGGGAAGTCCTGGTGGGCGAAGCACTGGTCAGCCCCCCGCGCGGATAGGCACGAATGATAGTCACGGGAGGTCAGGCCCGTCCGATCGCCACTCGATATTGGCTTGACGCCGGAGACCGGCTGTATGCACACCCCTATTGAAGAACTCGATTACCACCACACCCCGCTGGGCGAACTCATCTTGCGGCGGCGCCGTGCCCTCAGCGGCGCCGAGGTTTTCGAAGTCAAGCTCGATGACCGCTTCCTGATGTCGAGCCTGGTCAACACCGCCGAGATTGCCCTGGCCCGGCTGGCGCTGGCCCATCTGGAGCACCAAGAATTAGACGTGGTCGTGGGCGGCCTGGGGCTGGGCTATACCGCCCGGGCTGCGCTGGCCCACACCGGCGTGCGTTCGGTGCTGGTAATCGAATACCTGGCGGAAGTCATTGCCTGGCACCACGGCGGCCTCGTCCCCCTGGGCCGCACATTAACCGATGACCCTCGTTTTCGAATGATCAACGAGGATTTTTTCAAACGCCTGGAGGCGCCCGGTCGTGCGCTCGACCCGCAGACGCCTGGCCGGTGTTTCCATGCCATCCTGTTGGATATCGATCACTCCCCCCGGAGTCTGCTGCACCCGCGCCACGGCTTTCTGTATGAGCCCGCGGGGCTTAGGCGCCTGGCCGGCAACCTCCTGCCCGGCGGGGTTTTCGGGCTCTGGTCGGCCGACCCGCCCGACGATGACTTCCGAGAAACGCTGGGCCGCGTATTTGCATCCGTGCGCGCTCACAGCGTCGAATTCTACAACCCGCTTTTATATTGCGATGATGTCAACACGGTTTATGTCGCCCGCAAGGCGGAAGCATGACCCGTGCGGCGGACAAGCATGAGGTCCCACCATCTCAGCACCCCCGAACCATCCGCATTGAAAAAGCACCGTGCGAATTGTATAAGATCTTGAAATTGGAGAACCTGGTCCAAAGCGGGGGAGAAGCCAAGCACACGATTGCCCAAGGGCACGTCCGCGTCAATGGGACCATCGAAACCCGGAAGCGCAAAAAGATCGTATCCGGCGATCTGATCGAGTTCGAGGACCAGGCCTACCGGATAACGGTCTCCCGGAGACCCGGGCCTTGAGCACGATCTTCGTGGATGCCGATGCCTGCCCGGTCAAGGCGGAAATCTACCGTGTGGCGGAACGCTACCAGCTCAAGGTTTGCGTGGTCTCCAATCAGCCCATGCGAACACCGCGGGCACCGCGGATCGAAAGGGTTGTGGTGGGCGCGCGCTTCGATGCCGTCGACGACTGGATTGCCGCACAGGCGACACACAACGATATCGTGATTACCGGGGATATCCCCCTGGCCGCCCGCTGCCTGAAAAAAGGCGCCCGGGTACTGGGTCCCAAGGGCCGCGTCCTGACTGATGACAACATCGGCGAGGCCCTGGCAAGCCGGGAACTCTCCACCCAACTGCGCGATCTCGGCATCGTGAGTGGCGGACCGGCGCCCTTTCAACCCCGAGATCGTTCCCGTTTTTTGCAGCGTCTCGACGCGGCCGTCCAATCCATCGGACGTAAGGACTTGGACGAATCCTGAAGCAGGGACTTTCGTTCTCATAAACCATGGCGGTCGGCAGCCCCGCATCTGCGGCGGCGGCGACGCAACAACGCCCCCCCGCGCTGGATTTGGCGGCCGATAATCGGATATTTTATCCATCCCCGGGGCAAGCAGCGGGGAATTCCCCAAAAGCGCAGGAGCACGGATGAAGAATCAATTCGACGGCCAAAAGCCCCTTCGGCTGGGAACGCCTAAGCGTCCCGCCGTGATCCGGGTGCAAACCGAAAAACGTTCGCAGGAGGTGGCCGCCCTGTTGGCCCAAAACGACTGGCACGGCACGATCGAGGTCGATCCGGACCAACCCGAAGATATCGGCGATCTGGAACAGCTGCAGAATCCAGTTGAAACCCTAACCGTGGGTGTGAAGACCGGGCGCAATGCCCCCTGCCCCTGCGGCAGCGGCCGAAAACATAAAAAATGTTGCGGAAAGTGAGCCGTTAAGCGATGTCCCCTGCCGAAAAACGAGACGGCGGCCTGGTCTATTCCACCGCGTCCGGACGGATGTGTCCGGATTGCTGCCAACCGTTGGACGCCTGCCGCTGCCGCCGCCCGGCCCAAGCGCCGCCCGGCGACGGCGTGGTGCGCCTGGGCCGGGAAACCAAAGGCCGCAAGGGCCGGGGCGTTACGACCATCACCGGAATAGACCTCGAGCAGGACGCCCTCAAAAAACTGACCCGACACCTCAAGCAGCAATGCGGCTCGGGCGGCCGCGTTAAAAACGGGATCATCGAAATCCAGGGGGACCACCGCCAGAAACTCATGCGCCTGCTCCAAAACGAAGGGTGGACCGTCAAACGTGCGGGCGGTTGACGGCCGGCGTCCTTCTGGGCGAGACCTTCGCGTCCGCCCATCAGGGCGGCACGGAAATGCCCTGAAAAAAACTTTCCCGACGGTCCCCGGGGCCCCCGCGACATTGAGCGCTGCGTCCTCTTTGAGGCCGAAAATGCGGTTACCTGATTGAATTATCCCTTTGCGGTGGATACTGTAACCATAACCCCAAGCGAAACTTAATCGAAACCACGGCCTCTTCGGCCGTCGCCCGTCCGGCGGAAAGGAGCCCAGCCCATGAACCGCTTGCTCAAATGGATTCTGATTGCCGGTGGCACGGCCGTGGTGTTGCTGATAGCGGCCGTCATCCTGATCCCCCTGCTGGTCGATGTCAATCAATACAAACCCCAGATCGAAGCCCGGGTGCAGGAAGCCACCGGACGGTCTTTTCAGATCGGCGGCGAAATCGACCTGTCCCTGTTCCCCTGGGTCGGCCTGGCGCTGAGCGATCTGCACCTCGGAAGTCCGCCTGAATTCGGCGCCACCAAACTGCTGGAAGTCGGTCGTTTTGAAGCCCGGGTGCGCCTGATGCCCCTGCTTTCCAAACAAGTCGAGATCAAACGGGTGATTTTAGAGGCCCCCGTGATTGCGCTGGTCAAGCACAAGGACGGCCGGACCAACTGGTCTTTTAAAACCCCCGCCGCTGATCCCGACCCAAAAGCCACGCCCCGTATCGAAACGCAGGAACAAGGCGAAGCAATGCAGCTGGCCGCGCTGACGGCCGAGGAAATCGCCATCCGCAACGGCCGGCTCACCTTCGAAGATCAGGCCGCCGGCCAGAAGCAGACGCTTGCCGACCT
>JASFTA010000325.1:0-3845 GCA_050114115.1 Desulfobacterales bacterium
GAAGTCCGATATCGGCGTTACGCGTCAGCCCTCATCATTGCAGCGTACCATAAGTACGCTTCATTCCTCGGGCATCTCATGCCGTATCTCGAACTTATTCCGAGACCGTCGGAAACATGACTATTCACAAATTCATTTGAAAACGAACCAAAGGAAATCTCCCAATTTCCCTTGCGTGTCGCGGCCGAGCCTGAGGGCGCTTATCCGTTTCAGGGTCGCGGATACGCTGATCGCCGTTTCTGGGGTTCGCGGCGGCGTTCTTCCTGCAGCTTCTGCCAGGCAGCCATCTGGTCGGCGGTCGGCACCGCCGCAGCCTATCGGTGTTCTTCCCGCGATGCCTGCTTTTCGGCCCACATGGCCCGGCGGTCCCGGCCGCGATATTTTTCGCGCAGACGCTGGCGCTTGGCAGCCTGTTCCTCCAGGATCGGGCGAATCCGGTCGATTTGCTCGGAGGTCAGGTTCAGTTGCGTCTGCAAGCCCGCCCGCCTTGTCTCCGGGTTACCGTGGCGACGTTCTGCCGGGACCACCTTGGCGGGCTTGATCCAAAGCCAACCAATGACCGCCAACCAGAGAACGAAGCCAATCAGGGCCAGGCCCAAAAGCTGACGAAAATGCAGGAGGTGGGGGGATCTCATCGAAATCTTCATGCCGCCTCCTTCGGTCTGGGATCTTTTGAATGGGGGCTTCCGTTTCTTAGGGCGATCGACCTGTCTAAAAAGTCGACAAGTTTTTTGCGGAAGTTACAAAAAAGATGGGCTTGTAACCTTTTCGGCGGCGGTGTCGACTTGCATGTCAAAGCCGCTCCGCAGAAGGGGCGGCGCCATCGGCCGATACGGCCACCAACTTGACAAACCGCAAAGGAGTGACAGATGAATAGATCGATTTTGAAATCCAAATGGTATCTCATGGTCATCGCCGCCGGTATCCTGGTGCTGAGCGCCGCGACCGGCGCCCAGTGGGTCCACGCCCGGGGGTGGGGCCACGGCGGTCACGGGGGCGGTTTTGGCGGCCTGAAGATGCTCATGCATCTCGACCTGAGCGATGATCAGAAAACCCGGATTCGCGATATGCTGCCTGCCTACCGGGCCGAAAAGGACGCCCGGCAGGATGCCCTGCAGGCCATGCGAGCTAAAATGCGCGACCTGATGGAAGCCGAGCGCTTCGACGAGAACGAAGTGCGCCAGGCGTTTCGCGAGATGGCCCCCCTGATGGAGGATATGGCGGTATTGCGGGCGCAGTTCATGCACGACCTAAAATCGATCCTTACCCCGGAGCAGATTGACCGGGTCAAGGAAAAGCACATGAACCGCGAGAGCCGGCGTGGTGAACATCGTCGAATCCGCGAATCCATGCTGGATACCTGGTTGAACACCCCGTCCGCGAGTGCCTCCGTCCAGTAGGTCGGAGCGATGTCGACGGTTCAAGCCCTCAACCGCAAACCGCAGGCGAAGACCATGCGCCCTCCGGTGGATCAAACCCGGGAAGATCAGACGGTTGTCGCGCAGGTCCTCGCCGGCGAAGTGAATGCCTTCGAACACCTGTTCGCCAAGTACCGGGGACATGTGACCGCCGTTGTCCGACGGCATGTCCCCGGCGACCGGGTGGCGGAAAATGTCCAGGATGCCTTTGTGCGGGCTTTCCAATCCCTGGACGGTTGGAAGGCGAACGCGCCTTTTCGTCGCTGGCTGAGCACCATCGCCGTGAGAACCTGCTACGATTTCTGGCGTCAGCAATACCGCTCGCGAGAGATCCCCATGAGCCGGCTTTCGGAAGCGCACCAGGAATGGCTGCAAAACAGCCTGTCGGACCAGTCCCGCGACGACTGGGAGGCGTTGGGGCGGCAGAACGAAGCCCGCGAAATTCTGGATTGGGCGCTGGACCGGCTGGGACCCGAAGACCGAATGGTGCTTGAACTGGTGTATCTCGAGGGACTGGCGGTCAAGGAAGCCGCCCGGCTACTGGGCTGGAGCACAGCCAACGTAAAAGTGCGGGCCCATCGGGCCCGGAAAAAAATCAACCGGTGGCTGCTGGAAACGTGAACCGGTCAGGCGAACCAAACCGGCTGAAAGGAAGGAAAGACAGGATGGGCCGCAAACATACGTCGGCGGAAAATCTGCACAGGGTTCTCCAACAGGCCTACCGTCAAAAGACGGCCGAGGGGGATCCGGCGGATGCCCAGGCGCTGATGCGCCGTATCCATCATCTGGCGGCAGCGGAGCCGGCATCCTCTCCGGTTGCGCTTCTGGACCGCCTTTTCTGGCAACTGGTGCCGGCGGCCGGCGCGTTGATCGCCATCCTGGCCATGGTGGCCGTCAACCTCGATTTTCTCCCGGATGCGGCCTGGTCGATGCTCAGCTATGAAAACGAAGCCGCCGCTATGGTGCAAATCCTGCCGCTTTAGGTGAGGCTATGAAACGCTGGAAAATTATCACCGCGCTCGTGCTGGTATTTGTCCTGGGTGTCTTGATCGGTGTCGTCGGCACCGGCATGGCCCTCAAACACGGCCTGCCGTTGGGCCCCCGCGGCCCCGAGGGGCGCAAGGCCTTCATCATGAAGCAGCTGGAGCGCAAGCTGGACCTGACCTCTGAACAGAAGGTGCGGGTGGCCGCCATCGTGGACCGACGCCACACGCAGGCGCGCGAGCAGTTTCGCCGGCACCGTCAGGCCCTGCAGGCCTTCATGGCGAAGAGTTTTGCCGAAATACGCACGGAGTTGACGCCGGAACAGCAGGTCAAACTGGATGCCTTTCAGGCCGAACTGGAAGAGCGTTTCCGCAAGCGGGGAAGGCGTTTTCATCATCCACCCGGGCACTAAGGGCTTTCAACCGCGCCTCACCACTGGCGTTCGCGACCGGCCGGTATAATTTTAGGCTAACATTCAGGATCTATTGTTGTCGGTCTCGTAAGAAGTCCGATATCGGCGTTACGGTATTTAGGGTAGCCCTCGTCATTGCGGCCTACCTTAAGTGCGACGCCTTCCTCGGGCTTCGCAAGCCGTATCTCGAACTTTTTTCGAAACCGTCTGAATCATGACTTCTTACGCGTTCATCATTGCTGGATAAGGTTGTTTTGCGAGTTCATCTTATACGAACCTGAAAAATGTAAAGGACGGAGGAAATTATCTGGTCTTCTATCCAAAAATTCATGAATCGTGCCAACCGATGTGGGTTTGTTGCGTTTTGATAAAATACGGTTACTTATGCATTCGCTGGAGTCCATTAGAAAAATGGCATGAAAACGTTAACGCCGTTTGACAAAAAGTTTTAAAAAAAGAACAAATTGTTTCAAGTTGAAGTTGACTGGATGATGTGTCATTCTCAATGGATTTTACGACTAGCCGCGGCATAGGATGCGAGATCGTCCACTGGCGCACCCGGAGGGTCTCCCCCCCAAACGATACAGCGTATCTTAACGAACTACTGAACCACTGGCATTTATTTTGCTGGTTGCATCTATATGATTAGAACCAATCTCAAAAAAATCTAAGTGCCCCTGGCGGTGTTCTCCAGCGCTGCTGGATTCCGCGCCCATTGAATTGTACTTCGGAGCGTCCCAGGGTTGCTGGATTCAGCATCGATTATAAATAAATTGCAGTGCATCGTGAACCGGCTCCTGGCAGAACCGTAGGGTCCCTGCCCTACGAACCTGCATATATACTGCGTGTATGCTCCGCTTCCTCGCCGATTCACGCCGTCCAGGAACCCTGATCTTTATTTTGAGATAGGTTCTCGTAACCACTTTTAAGCGACATGGAAGACAAGTGAAACAAATCGAAAGACCGGATAATTAGGAGGAACCATTAATGCAAAAACGTATCCCCACTGTTCTCATGCGCGGCGGAACCAG
>JASFTA010000326.1:0-3842 GCA_050114115.1 Desulfobacterales bacterium
TGAAGCGTAAAGCGAAAGCCTTTGGCTTAACGATATTAGATCAAAATCAACTGGTTATGGAAAATTGACAACATTTAGTTCCTTAGAAGTCCGACATCAGCTTTACGCTTCAGCCCTCGTCAGTCAGCGTAACATAAGTACGCTCCATTCCTCGGGCTTCGCAAGCCTAGATCTCGAACTTTTTCCGAGACCGCCCAAACAGGGCTATTTACAAACTCATCAAGGTTATGGGTTAAAGCCAAGGCTCTGGTGAACGCTCCCTATCGCGGCGAGCTGCCCGCCGCCGGCTGTCTTCAGGTGGATGCATCACGCCGGTTGGGCGGCGAGGGAGAAGAAAGCAACTCCGGGCCGCCGGCCGGCGCGGCCGCGGCGGCGCTGCCGCTGAAACCCGCAAACGTTGACTTCAAGCGTTCGAAGGGCGGCGGTGCCACGAGACTGAAGCCCAAAGCGTGCCTTGGGAAAATCTGAAGCGTGTCGCTGGATTATTAATATGAACGACGGGCGCGAATCCCGCCGGTTGCACCCTTATGACCATGGAAGGTCCGGCGATAGAATATAGGCCTTTCAACGTGGGTTGTCCAACAACGGATGATCGGTCCTTATCAATTCGGTATCCAGCTGACAACATATTCGCAGCGCCTGGGCAGGGACGACGGCCAGGGGTTGATTGCCGTCCAGCCCCCGTCAAGGGCCAGTTCCCGGGCGGTCAATTCAAAATGACACATGGCGATGCCCATATCGATGCGCTGCAAATCCGCCGCCGAGGTCATCCGGGTGTAGCCCGCCGTGCGCTGCATAAAGAAGTGGAAGGCCCCATCATCTCTTACAATGCGCCAGGGCTGCTTGTTGGTGGCCGATGGCCCCCGTCGCACCATTTCCAGCGGAATCTCGTAGGCACCGGCCGCTTGTTTTTCCAAGGGGCTTCCCAACTCACCATCGAAAAACAATGCTGACCAGGGTTTTCGGCGGGTCGCCCCCAGACTGGCCCGGGTCAAGGTATCGGTCAAGGCACGCCGCCGGGCAGAATAACCCAAGGGGCTGACGGCCGGAATTGTTTCTCGCGGTTGAAGACGGATTTTGTCCTGGAGGGGGCCCCTTGCGACGGTGACCCCGATCCAGCATGTGCCCAGGTCCAGGTCGGTGGCCAAAAGAACGAGCTGTTCAAATAGATAGCCGAAATCTTCCATGTCACCGGGGCCCCTTTGAATGGCCCCCACGAGAAACGTGCCCGCCCCTTTAACCGTGCCATAGGTGCCGGGCATGCGGCCCCTGCCCGGAAGGCCCACATCCACCAGATCGAAGCGGGGGGTGTTGCCCCAGTAGGGTACCGCGAGATTCGTGCAAACCGCGCGTAAATGATCCTTTTTTTCAGGCTCCAGCGCACGCGGCCCGTAACTTCGGCAGGATTTTCTGCGCCGAATGAGGTCGGTTATCGAAGCATTGTAGTCCATTTGGTCTTTCCTCACTGCAGTCGAACGTTAGTTTTGCATGGCGATCTGTGGAGTTAAACGACCGCCCTTAAAATTTCAACCAGGGTGGCTGTTGCGTGGTGGTCCCTTGGCGGTTCGGGGGCACGCGGAGGTGGGCCTCCTTTAATGATACAATCATGCGTACTTACGCTCGACATCGCCGTGAGAGCATCGCCGGTCAAAATACTTGACTTAATGTAAATATCGCATATCAAGTCAGCTGGCAGGGGGCACCGGGGTTGCCCCGTGATCTTCAGGGCACTTATCATCCAAGCATTGAGGCTGTCACCAGCAAATCTTGTAACCATCCGACGATATCAGCGTTGTACAATTAAAGTGGAATCCTTCAGGCGTTTCTATCAGCAATACCGAGAAAGTTTTTTTGCCTACCTGGTCCGGTTTACCGGAGACTGCGATCTGGCCGGGGAAATTATGCAGGAAAGCTTCACCCGCTATCTGGAACGATACGGCCATCGGCTGCCTGAGCCTCGCCTGCTGTATACCATTGGGCGCAACGCCGCTCTGGATGCCTTTCGCCATAAACGACGGCTGGTTCTCGTGGATGAAGAAACGCCCGATTCGGAGGGTGATCAGGAGCAGCGCCTGGTGGTCAAACAAACCTACCAACGCATGCAGCGCGCCCTGATGAAACTGCCCCCCGGTGAGCGTGACGTTCTCACGCTGGTGGTAAGCGGTGATCTAAACTATCGCGAAATCGGCGCAATGATCGGTATCTCCGAAGCCAATGTCAAAGTCCGGGTTCACCGGGCGCGGGTGAAGCTGAAACATCTCATGGAGAAGGAACACGATGACGGAAGAACTCATCAGCATGTATATCGATGATGCCCTCGATCTTGACGGCAAGATCGTCTTTGTCGAAACTGTGCATGCCAACCGACGTTTCAAGGACGATGCCGTCAGTTTGCTGCAACAGGAAAAACAGTTGCGCGTCCCGGCCTGGGACCTTGTCCCGGAGGTCGCTCTCCCATTGAAGCCCCCAACGACGCGGTCAAGACGACGACCTTGGGCGTATGTGGCAAGCGCGCTCGCCGCGGCGGCCCTGGTGCTCTTTTTTATGCGGACCCCGGCGCCCCTGCCACCGATTGACCGGAACGTCGCCCATCGGTTCGTGGTTTATCAACCCCATGCCGAGACGGTGGCTATCACCGGCAGTTTCAACGATTGGCAGACGTTGCCCATGGAAAAGACGGGGCCGGAAGGCTATTGGGAGATTTCCCTTGAACTGAGGCCGGGAGAACATCGCTACAGCTTTCTTCTGGACGACAAACGGCGGGTGGCGGATCCCACGGTCATGGTCCGCGAAATGGATGACTTCGGCAGTCAAAATTCGGTGCTGAATGTGAGGACTTGGTCATGAAAACAATTGGTTTGTGGGCGCTGGTGCCCTGTCTGCTGGCGATCGGGTGCGCTTCCCACTACATCCGCCCCAACAACGGGAACACCGATCTTTATCTGCGCTGCGAGGGTGTGCATGAGGTGGCCCTGGCAACCTCCCTGGATGGATTCACACCGCATCCGGCACGCCCGGCCGGTGCTGATTTATGGGTGGTTTCAGTGAAAGCCAAACGTGACTTCCGCTATTTCTACCTGGTCGACGGGAAGATCCTGATACCGGAATGCCGGATGATCGAACAGGATGACTTCGGCGGTACCAACTGCATCTATTCAGCACTTCCGTAACCTTTGGCCGGCGAGAGCGTTTAAAGGACAAAACGAACCAGAAAAGGAGATGCTATCATGCGCAAAACACTCATCGGCTTCTTGCTCATTGGGCTCCTCGTGTCCGCCATGCCGGTCTGGGCCGACGCCGTGGACGACGGTCTGCCCTCCGGGGTAAACGAACAGGTCCGAACCCAGACCCGCGAGATGATCCAGGCCGGAGTACCGACGGACGAGGCGGTTAAAATGACCCGCAACATGGTGCAGCATCAGTTTCGAAATGAAGTTGCCCTTCAGGCCCAGGACGAGGTGATCGACGCTTGTCGCCAGGGATTGCCCCACGAACCGCTCATGAGCAAACTGCAGGAAGGCCTCGCCAAACAGGTTCCTCCCGAAAAGGTGGTGCAGGCCATGAAAACCGTCCGTGAGCGCTACGCCTACGCCTACCGTTACGCCAAGCAGGTGACGACCGACAAGACTGCCCAGAAGGCCCTGGGAGAGGCTCTGAGCCAGGGACTCGCGGCCGGTTTGCAGACCCGTGACATGGACCGGATCAACGAACAGGTTCGGGAACGGACCCGATCGAAGACCTGTGGCGACTGTCCCCAACTGGCGCTGCAGAGCGCTCTGGCGGCCCGCGATATGGCCCGCCTGGGGGTGGCCTCCGACACGACCGGTGATGTCGTGTGTGGG
>JASFTA010000327.1:0-3821 GCA_050114115.1 Desulfobacterales bacterium
CGTGCGCGATTTGTTCCTCTATCGCACCAACGAGGATGTGGACGTGGTCATCGAGGGGGACGGGATCGCCTTTGCCCGTCAGTATGCGCAAAAAATGGGCGCCCGCATCCATACCCACGCCAAATTCGGAACGGCGGTGGTCATTTTTGAAAATGGCTTTAAAGTCGATGTGGCCTCGGCACGCATGGAGTATTACCAATTTCCCGCGGCCCTGCCCACGATTGAGATGAGTTCCCTGAAACTGGATCTCTATCGACGCGATTTCAGCATCAACACCCTGTGTATTCATTTAAACCCGTCCAAATTCGGGACCCTGATCGATTTTTTCTCGGCGCAAAAGGATCTCAAGGAAAAAACGATTCGCGTCCTGCACAATCTCAGCTTTGTCGAAGACCCGACACGGGCCTTTCGGGCCATCCGCTTCGAGCAGCGCTTCGGCTTCACGATTGGCAAACTGACCGCCACCCTGATCAACAATGCGGTCCGCATGGATTTTTTCAAACGTCTGAGCGGCAAACGCGTCTTTGCCGAACTCAAACAGATTCTGGCCGAGGACAACCCGGGGCCCGCGGTTGCCCGCCTGCGGGATTTCGACCTCTTGAAGGTGGTTCACCCGTCCATCGAATTGTCGCCGGCCATGACCCATCTTTTTGCCTCCATCAAAAAGGTCGTATCCTGGTACGATTTGCTTTTTCTGGAGGAATCCTATATGAAGTGGTCCGTTTATTTCATGGGGATGATCCATTCCTGTGACCGGGAGACCACCAGGGATATCTGCCGCCGTTTCGAACTACCCCCGAGCGTGCAGGCGCTTTTCGCCACAGGCCGTTTTGCGGCGGAAAGGCGCCTGAATTCACTGGAAAGACAACTCCCTTCGGAAAACAGCCAACTTTATCGGAAACTGGCGGAATTTCGCATCGAACTGATTCTCTACATGATGGCCGCCGCCAGAACCGAGGCCGTACGCAAGGCGATATCGCACTATTGCGTGCATTTGCGCTTCGTTCGCCCCTGGCTGCGGGGGCAGGATTTGAAAGAATTGGGCCTGCCCCCGGGCCCGCGCTATCGCATCATACTAGACGAACTCTTGAATGCTCGCCTGAACGGCCGGGTCGACTCGCGCGAAGACGAAATCATCCTCGCTCGCGAGCTTATCGCCGCCGCCTAACGGCGATGGAGGAGAGATACGAACCTTGACCACCAGCGATATTATTCTCACGGGCATCACCACAACCGGCACGCCGCATATCGGCAATTACGTGGGCGCCATCCGGCCGGCCATCGAAGCCAGCCGACAAACCCGCGCCCAATCGTTCTATTTCCTGGCCGACTACCATGCCCTGGTAAAGTGCCATGATCCCCAAGTCTTGCGCCAGTCGACCCTGGAAGTGGCAGCCACTTGGCTGGCCTTGGGCCTGGATACGAACCGATCGATATTCTACCGCCAGACCGATATTCCCGAAATCCTGGAGTTAACCTGGATCTTAACCTGTATGACGGCCAAGGGATTGATGAACCGGGCCCATGCCTATAAAGCGGCCGTTCAAGAAAATGAGTCCATCAAGGCCAAAGACCCGGACAAGGGGATCAACATGGGCCTGTTCTGCTACCCGGTACTGATGGCGGCCGATATTCTGATATTCAAGGCCAACAAGGTGCCCGTGGGCAAGGATCAAATCCAGCATCTCGAAATGGCCCGCGATATTGCCTTGCGCTTCAACCATACCTACGGGGAAACCTTTGTCCCGCCCGAGGCGGTGACCAGCGATAGTACCGCGGTGCTGCAGGGACTCGACGGCCGTAAGATGAGCAAGAGCTATAACAACACGATCCCCCTTTTCGTACCGGCCAAACGCCTGCGCAAACTGATCATGAAGATCAAGACCAATTCGCAGGGACCCGATGAGCCCAAAGACCCCGACGCCTGCACTTTGTTTCAGATTTACCGGGCCTTTGCCCAACCTGAAGAAGTCGAAGCATTGCGCGCCCGCTATGCCCAGGGTATCGCCTGGGGTGAAATGAAACAGCTGCTGTTCGAATACATCAACAATCTTTTGGAGGCGCCGCGCGCACGCTACGAGGATCTGCTGCAGCATCCTGAACAGATCGAAAAGATCTTGCAGGAGGGTGCTCGAAAAGCCCGCGACTACAGCCGGCCTTTCCTATCGTCGGTTCGCGAGGCCATCGGCGTGCAGGCGGTCGGGTGACGCGAAAAATCCACCTCCGTTTGAACGTCGTCATTCACGACGGCGCGTTGCTTATTAGCATGCCGGTCGTGCTGCTTAGCCCCTCAAGCGGCGTCTGACCCGACAACCCCACGGGCAGACCCGGGATCGTTCCAATGGAAACCAGCCAATCCACTCTATACCAGGTGCGTCTCGAGGATATCTTTGAAGGTCCGATGGATCTGCTGCTCCACCTGATCAAGAAGAATGAGATGGATATTTACGATATCCCCATCGCCATCATTACCCAGCAGTACCTCGCGTACATCGAATGGATGAAGGCCATGAATATCGAATACGCCGGAGAGTTTATCGTGATGGCGGCCACGCTGGCACAAATCAAGTCGCGCATGCTGCTTCCTGCCTATGAGGGTGATGAGGAAGCGGAAGAAGATCCGCGCAACGCGATCACACGCCCGCTGATCGAATACCTGCAAATGAAATCGGCCGCCCAGGAATTGGCCTCCCGGGACCTTTTGGGCGATAAAACGTTTGTGCGTTCCCTGGCAATGGACAAATCGGGATACGCGGCGGATGATACCGAAATTCAGGTGGGCCTTTTCGAACTCATCGATGCCTTCCGTCAGATCCTGGACAATGTCACCGGCGATCACCATGTCGATCTGCAGACCGAAGCCATCTCGGTGAAGGATCGCATCAACCAACTGGTGGATTTATTTGAACGCAAACCCTCGATGGCCTTCGAAGAATTATTCGAAGGCCAGAAAACCAAAAACGACATCATCGTTACCTTTCTGGCCGTTCTGGAGATGATCAAAATCAACCTCCTGAAGGTTACCCAGCAGGTGCAAACGAGTGTCATTCGGCTATTTTATCAATGATCGCCAACCTGAAATCAATTGTCGAAAGTCTGGTTTTCGTTTCCGAGACGCCCCTCTCCCTCAACCGCCTGAAGGCTATTTTGGGAGATGTCGATCTGCGTGATATCCGTCTGGCGCTGGCGGAATTGCAAGGCGAGTATGAAGATCGCCAAGGCGGCTTCGCCCTTCAGGAAGTCGCCGGCGGATATCAGTTCCGCACACGTTCCGCATACAGCGACTGGATCAAAAAACTCCTGAAACCCTCACCGACCCGATTAAGCCGCGCGGCCCTCGAGACCCTGGCCATCATCGCTTACAAGCAGCCCATCATTCGCGCCGATGTCGAGCACATCCGCGGGGTCGACAGCGGGGGGGTCTTGCGCCTGCTGCTCGAGAAAAAACTCATTCGGGTCCTGGGGCGCAAGGATATTCCCGGCCGCCCCATGATCTATGGCACCACCAAGGACTTTTTGGAAATTTTCAATCTCAAGGATTTAAGCGAATTGCCCTCACCCAAAGAAATCACCTCGCTGGGCAGCCCCGACCGTGATGACGCCCGGGATGAGGCGCTGGATGCCGAGGACGTTAACACTTTAGCGGAGCTTTCCGAGGGCCCGGCACCCGCCGAAGATGTCTCGCAAGAGACAGATGCACCGCTCGAAGTGAACCTGCCCGCCGAAGCGGACGAAACCGACGGGACCGATGATCTTATGACGCCGGCCCCGTCCTTCAACGAATTGCCGCCTACCACGGAATCAGCTACAGCCGAAGATGA
>JASFTA010000328.1:0-3816 GCA_050114115.1 Desulfobacterales bacterium
GATTGCCGATCCGGGAGGACCAGCCCAAACGCGGCCGGCCGCGCACCACCAAATGTCTCTCCAACAGAATTCGGGAGGCAGTCGGATCGAACGCCAGGTGGTTGCCATGATGCTCCAGTTTCCGGAGATCTTGCCGGACATCCGCAAGAAACGCGTTGTGGCTTATATCGAAGATCCGCAGCTGAAGGTGATCGCCACGGAGATTACGGGGGAAAGTGCACGTGGTATTGAAACCGGTATCGACCATGAAACCAAACAACGCATGATGGCCCAATTGAGTGTCCGGGAAGAAAAATGGGAATACAAGCGTTGCCTGGATATCATCAACCAACTGCTGATGCCCAGAATGCGGGCCCGTGCCGCGCAATTGGACCGTCAGATTCGGGATGCCGAAAAACAGCACGATCATGAACGCCTGCTGCAGCTTTTGCAGGAACGAAAACAACTAACCGAGATGCGACAGCAAATGCAGCCAGCCGCACCCCGTGAGCGGCTGTAATGATTTAAATCGGATATCGATCCTTATCCATTGCATGTGGGAGGCACGCATTCATGGCAAAAAAAGCCGCAGCCAAAAAAGACGATACCGGCGCCAAGCCTAAAAAAGCGGCGGACCGGAAGCCCAAGGCGTCGAAAAAGCCCCTGAAAGCCAAGCCCAAAAAGCCGGCCGCCGCCAAAAAGGCGACGGCCAAGAAGGCGCCGACGGTCAAGAAGAAGGTGGCCAAAAAAACGGTGGCCAAGAAAACGGTGGCCGCCAAGCCCAAGACCTCGAAGAAGGCTCCGGCCCCCAAAGCCAAGGCCGCTGTAAAGGCGCAACCCAAAAAAGCGGCCGCCAAGAAAGCGCCGCAAGTGAAAGCGGCACCTAAAGCCGAGCTCAAAGACGGAAAAGAAGCGATCAAAAAAGCGCTGGAGACGCTGGTCAAACGTGGCAAGGAACAGGGTTTTCTAACCTATGATGAAATCAATGCGACCCTGCCCGCAGCGCTGATGTCTCCCGATCAAATCGATGACACCCTGATGATGTTCGACGAATACGACATCGAGGTGGTGGATGAGAAAAAAGGCAGTCTGACCGCTAAGACCAAGGCGGGTAAAGCCGGCAAGCTTAAAAAGGACGATACGGGTCTGCCGGATTTCGGCACGGTCACGGATCCCGTCAAGATGTACCTGCGCGAAATGGGTAACGTGACCCTGCTGAGCCGTGAGGGCGAGGTCGAAATCGCCAAGAAGATCGAGTTCGGCGAACAGGAGGTCCTGCGCGCCCTTCTGGACACGACGACGGCCGTCGATTGCATCCTTGAACTGGGCGAGCATATCCACAACGGCGCCCTGCGGCCCAAATACGTGCTTAGGGATATCGATGAAGGCGATAGCTATCTGGATGAAAGCGAGGAGACGGAAAAGTTCCTCGCGACCATTCAGGCGATTCGTGAAGTCAATCAAGAAAACGAGGCGCGCCGCGAAAAATTGTTTCAATCCCAGGCCAAACCGGATGAGCAGCGCCGTATTCGGCGGGCCATCAATCGGCGCACCATCAAAATCTTCGATCTGCTCAAGGAGTGGCGGCTGGAAAGCAGCGTGATCGATCGCATCGAGAGCATCATCCGCAATCAGATCGAGTGGTTTGACTCGATGAACAAAGCCATCAGCATGTATGCGGACACCATTGATGCGCCGGTGGGCGAACTCAGGTCCCATTTGTCGTCGGAGACGCGCTTTGTCAAATGGGCCAAGCAACGCTGTGATCTGACCAAGAAAGACCTCGGGATGCTCTACCGCGAACTGCGGGCGGTCCAGGATAAGATCGAAGAAAAAGAACTGGCGATCAAAGCCAAGAACCGCGTGCTCAAACGCATCATTGCCAGCGTGGACGAAGGACGCTTCAAGGCCAAACTGGCCAAGAGCGAACTGACCAAGGCCAATCTGAGGCTGGTGGTCAGTATTGCCAAGAAATACACCAATCGCGGACTTCAGTTCCTGGATCTTATCCAGGAGGGCAACATTGGCTTGATGAAGGCCGTCGATAAATTTGAATATCGCCGGG
This sequence comes from Desulfobacterales bacterium, assembly GCA_050114115.1. Taxonomy (GTDB): domain Bacteria; phylum Desulfobacterota; class Desulfobacteria; order Desulfobacterales; family UBA5852; genus JABZFP01. Next base: position 2,045 of record JASFTA010000328.1, read on the forward strand.
GGTACAAATTCAGCACCTATGCCACCTGGTGGATTCGCCAGGCGATTACGCGCGCGATCGCCGACCAGGCCCGGACCATCCGGATTCCCGTTCATATGATCGAGACCATCAATAAACTCATTCGCACCTCGCGGTATCTCGTGCAGGAGCAGGGGCGGGAGCCTTCACCGGAAGAGATTGCCGAGAAAATGGAGATCCCCCTTGAAAAAGTGCGCAAAGTGCTCAAAATCGCCCGTGAACCGATCTCGCTCGAGACGCCTATCGGCGAAGAAGAAGACAGCCACCTGGGTGACTTTATCGAAGACAAGAAATTCATGCTGCCTTCCGATGCGGCTGTCAATTTGAACCTGGCCGAACAGACCCGCAAAGTACTGGCCACGCTGACGCCTCGCGAAGAAAAAGTATTGCGCATGCGCTTCGGCATCGGAGAGAAGGCGGACCATACACTCGAGGAAGTCGGACAGGATTTTGCGGTGACCCGCGAACGTATTCGGCAGATCGAGGCCAAAGCCCTGCGCAAGCTTCGTCATCCGACCCGCAGTAAGAAGCTCAAGCATTTTATCGAGAGCTGAAAATTGGCCGGAAACAGCCGGCAGGTTCGGGGCGCCGCAACGGTGCCGGTGGCGACCGTATGCCCTGCGGCTTGACAAACAATAGATGGATCGATAGTAAAACGCTCTGGCGTGGGGATCGCCATAAGTCGAACCCGCCCTTGGTACCATAGATGATGTATTGCGGGCCCATAGCTCAGTTGGCAGAGCCACCGGCTCATAACCGGTAGGTCCCTGGTTCGATCCCAGGTGGGCCCATACGAACGCACCCGAGAGCCTACCGCGGTGCGACAGGCGTCAACGATGTCTTTATACATCCAGAATAACGCTAGCAGGCTGCCCGCGAAAATGCGCTCAACGCGGGAAGCAAATACGCACCCGGGAGGGGTCACGAACGATGCCAATATCTGACCCACGATGCGATCGCCAATGCGTTCGATCAAGCCGGAGGCCTGCCCAAGACCCCGGCCGATGTCTTCCACCAGCGTGGTTCACTCAGGAACCACGCTTTTTTTATCTCCCGAGCGGATTGCGGGCATGACCGCTACGGTCAACCATATCATCAGGGCCGTGGAAGATTTGGCCCCCAGCCGCTTGGCGGAAGAATGGGACAATGTCGGTCTTCAACTGGGGCATCCGGAATGGCCGGTGCGCCGCATCCTGGTGGCTCTTGACCCCACGCCGTGCGTCGTGGAGGAAGCCATCCGTGCCGGTGTCAATGTGATTGTCACCCACCACCCCCTGATATTTCGACCATTGCGCAGACTGGATCTGGCAACGGTCAGCGGCGCGCTGGTGCAACGCCTGATCGAGCAACGGGTCGCCGTGATCACGGCGCACACCAATCTTGACAGCGTTCGAGGGGGCATCAACGACATCCTGACCGAGATACTTGACCTGACCAATATCACCGTTTTGCAACCGGCGGCGACCAACGAACCGCACTGCGGTCTCGGACGTGTGGGCGAACTTGCGCAACCGGCCCCGCTGGGGATCCTGGCGGCCGATATCAAAAAAGGCATGGGCCTCGAGCAGATCCGCTATGCCGGTGATTCGGAGCAACTTGTCACACGCGTGGCGGTGTGCTCCGGCAGTGGGAGCAGTTTACTGGAAGTTTTTCTGGCCTCGCCGGCGGATGTATTCGTTACCGGCGATGTCCGCTACCACGATGCGCGCGACATTGAAGCCCATCACCGGGGCATCATCGATATCGGTCATTTC
>JASFTA010000329.1:0-3813 GCA_050114115.1 Desulfobacterales bacterium
AGGATGACCTTACACCGAGAAGGCCAGGCAGGCCTATCCGGAGCATGATTATATTGACGTTAAGGCCTTTCCGGAACGATTGGAAGAAATGCTGAGGCTCTCGAAGGGCGAGCGCAAGGTGCCGGTGATCAGCGATCAGGGCCATGTGATAATTGGATACGGGGGCTCCTGAGGTGTTTGAAGCGTCGGCCGTGCAGCCGGCTTCAATACTTACTGACCAGCACCGTTAAGGTATGACCAGAGCGACGCCCCTTACGGACATGGATGGGGTTGTTGGCGGATTTATGGTCTAAGGGGCGGGCGCTTATCGAACCACGGTTGGGCTTCTTCAAGCTGGGCCGCCAACTGAAGTAGCGTGGTTTCATCCCCAAACGGGGCAAAAAACTGGACACCCACCGGCAGCCCCTCCGGGGTCCAATGCAGAGGAACCGACATGGCCGGTATGCCGGTCATGTTGGCGAGCATCGTAAACGGGGTAAGGCTGATATTGTCGCGCGCCAGTTTGTCCACTATTCCCGAGGCCTTGAGAAGCCGTCCGACACCCAGCGCGGTGATCACCTTCATGGCCGTTTGCTCATGACGTTTGGGCTGAAGCGCCCCAATCAAGGGGGGCGGACATGCCAGCGTGGGGGTTAGATAAAGATCATAGTCCTGGAAGAATCCTCCCATGATCCGTCCCATCCGGCCCCACTGACGAAGGCTGCGGACGAAATCCCCGGCGGAAAAGGTGCGGCCCAGCAGTCCGGTGATGGCGGTCAGGGTTTCCACGTCGTGCGGTCCCGGGCGGCGTCCGAGAAATGTTTGCAGTTCTTCCAGGTCGGCGGCCACCTCGCCGAAATTCATGATGACATAGCTCTGGGCATAGACATCGCCATCGATGGCCGGTTGGGCTTCGATGGGCAGGTGCCCCAGCCCTTCCACCAGGCGGGCGGTTTCCGTCACGGCGGCCGTGCAAATGGGATGAACGGCACTATCGATGGGGGAATGTGTGTTGAAGGCGATTGCCACGCAACAGAAGACCCGAGGTGTCCAGTTAGTGTGGACAGAAGCACCCGATCCCGTCTGCGGTGCCGAAGATGTCCTGCTGGCCGTAAAGGCGACCGCGGTCAACCGGGCCGATTTGCTCCAGGCCCGGGGGCTATATCCGCCGCCGCCCGGCGATCTCGACATTCTGGGGCTCGAAGCGGCGGGTGAAATCATCGCCGTGGGTGAGAAGGTTTCGGCCTGGGGCCCAGGTGATCGTGTTTGTGCCCTCACGCCAGGTGGCGGCTATGCCGCGCTGGCTGCCATTCCCCAGGAATGGCTGATGCCGCTGCCCGAAAATTGGTCCTTTGCTGAGGGCGCGGCGGTGCCGGAAGTATGGTTGACCGCCGACACCAACCTCTTTCTCGAGGGCGGTTTGACAAGCGCTGAGACGGTGTTGATCCATGCCGGTGCCAGCGGCGTGGGCACGGCGGCCATCCAGCTGGCATGCGCGATGGGGGCCCGAACAGCTGTTACCGCGGGATCGGCCGCCAAACTGGATATCTGCCGAGCGCTCGGCGCGACCATCACCGTTGATTACCGATCCGAAAATTTCCATGAGGCGATTCTGAACCAAACCAACGGTGAGGGCGTCGATCTGGTGCTGGACTGCATCGGAGGCCCTTATCTTGAGGACCATATCCGCCTTCTGAAGCCCTTTGGGCGTTTGATCAATATCGGCTTGCTGGGGGGGCGCAGCGGCGCGCTCGACATGGCCGCCGTTCTCATGAAAAGCTTGACCCTCAAAGGCACGCGCATGCGGGCGCGTTCAAGAAAGGCGAAGGGCCGAGCAACCCAGCAGTTTCGTGATCGATTTTGGCCGCTTTTGGTGGCGGGCAAGCTTCGTCCGATCATTGATCGCATCTATCCCATCACGGAAGCCGATGCGGCGCATGCGCATGTTAAGGCCAACCGCAATATCGGTAAGGTGATTTTGGAGGTTGCACCGGATTGAGCCATACCGGATGCGGGTGGTGTCGATTGAGATAGACGGGTCGCGTTTTTTATCCCCTTAGGGTGTCCAGCGACGGAAAATGATGGATGCGTTATGGCCGCCAAAACCGAAGGTGTTGCTCAAAGCCACATCAACCTGGCGCTCCTGGGCCTGGTTGAAAGTGAAATTAAGCTTCGGATCGATTTTTTCGTCATGGTTGAAGTGATTGATGGTCGGGGGAACCAGATTATCCTGAATGGCCATCACGCAGGCCACGGCTTCAATCGCGCCGGCAGCCCCCAGCAGATGCCCGGTCATGGATTTGGTGCTGCTGATGTTCAGCCGGTAGGCATGGTCACCAAAAACACGACAAATGGCCAGGGCTTCACTGATGTCCCCCAGTGGTGTCGAGGTGCCATGGGCGTTTATATAGTCCACCGCTTCGGGCGCGATATCCGACTGGCGGATGGCATTGCGCATGACTTTTTCGGCCCCGATACCTTCAGGGTGCGGGGCCGTGATATGGTGCGCATCGGCTGACATACCACCACCAATGACCTCAGCGTAAATTTTTGCGCCGCGCTGCTGCGCATGCTCGACGGTCTCTACAATGAGCGCCCCGGCACCCTCGCCAATGACAAAGCCATCCCGGTCCCGATCGAAGGGGCGTGATGCATGTTCGGGGTCATCATTGCGATTGGAAAGGGCCTTCATCGAGGCAAACCCCCCGACGCCGGCCTCGGTAATCGGTGCCTCCGAACCACCGCTGATAATCAGATCGGCAAAACCTAGCCGTAAATAGGCAAAGGCGTCCAGAAGGGCGTTGGTGGCGGAGGCGCATGCCGACACGGTTGCAAAATTAGGTCCCTGAAATCCATAGCGGATGGAGAGATGGCCGGCGGCGATGTCCGCAATCAGCTTGGGCACGAAAAAGGGGTTGAAACGAGGGCGCCCGTCGCTGCGGGCGTATTTTTTGACCTCCTCCTGGAAGGTGTGCAAGCCGCCAATACCCGATCCCCAGATGATCCCCGCGCGGTCCGGGTCAATTTGCTTGAGATCGATTCCCGAGTTGTCGATGGCTTCATCACTGGCCACCAGGGCATACTGGGTGAAGGCATCCATTTTCTTGGCTTCTTTCGGGTCGAAAAATTTTTCCGGCTGATAGTCATCAATCTCACAGGCGAACTTGGTTTTAAATTTTTCCGTATCGAAACGGGTGATGGGGGCGGCCCCGCTTCGACCCGTCCGCAATCCCTCCCAATAGGCCGGAATATTTTGACCAATGGCCGTCAGTGCCCCCATTCCGGTAACCACAACCCGCTTAAGTTCCATTTTTTCTCCGTCTTCTCAGCCGAATATCTGTTGTTAACCGGCGCTGGCCGGCACGAATCAACCGCTTAGGCCTCGGAATGACGCATTTCAACCGACTAGCCCGCGGTGGGGGGCGATCTTTGCCAGGCGCATTGCAAAACAAGATCGGATTAAAAAGGTCCTCATGACGATATGATGAAGACCCTCAATAATTTAGGCCCTGATAACCTAATCTGAGGTATTTGCCCATGTTTCGTGCGCCCTGCAGGATAAAAGCGTTTCAAGCGCCTGTCAAGCTCTCCTTCCCCGGCAGCTCTCTACAGATTTGGCCATAAGGCTGTCGACGCTTTTGCCCACGGTGAGCGGCCGCATTTCGGGGACGTGATCCTCAATCGGTAAATCTAATTAGCCGCGACGGGCCGATTTACCAGATTTGATCGTGTTATAATCAGGCGACGGCGCGGTTTGCTTCTCCAAAGGCTTTAGCGGAATGATCGTTTTTGGGGATGGGCGGGCGCCCTCCGACCTTGCGGGGGGGATGGTGG
>JASFTA010000330.1:0-3811 GCA_050114115.1 Desulfobacterales bacterium
ATAAGACCAAGCCCACCAGCCCCATGTCATGGTAAAAAGGCAGCCAGGATATGGCCCGGTCTCCCGGTCTGATTTTAACACCGTTGCGCACGATGTGCCCCAGGTTGTTCATGACCGTCCGGTTGGTGATCATGACGCCGCGGGGGAACCGGGTACTGCCGGAAGTATACTGCAGATACGCCAGTTCGTCCGGCCCCGAAGGTGTCATAGCGGCCTGGCTTGCCGGCAAGGCCATGAGTGAATCCGCTGATCCGATGAAAGACAAGGGCAGTTCTTCGGCCGCCTCGGTCAGGAAGGATAGATACCCTTCGGGAGCAATTGCGACCGATGCACGGCAGTTCATCAGAAGCAATTTCAATTGGGCCACATAGGTGGCATGCCCCCCCAGACGAAGCGATGCCGGCAACGGCACCGGCACCAGGCCGGCATACTGGCACGCGTAGAACAGCTGGAGAAACCCCGGATCGGTGTCGGCCACGAGGGCCACTCGCGAACCGCGCTCGAGCTTCAAGCCAGATAGACGCTTGGCGATCGCAATCGCATCTTCCCTGAGTTGTGCGTAGGGAAGTACAAACGTCAACTGCCCTTTGCCATTATAGAAGTTATACCCTGTCTCTCCTTGGGCGGCATAGTCCAAGGCTTCGGTTAAAGTTGAAAAATCGCCGTACCTCAGCTGCAACCTGTTTTTAGTAGGTGTCGCCTCCAACATTAATCAACTTTCCCTTTTGTTATTTTATCTAAATTTGTTATTCGGTGCCGATCGCTGAATTACTTTGGCATCATACTCAAACGGTGCAACAAACTTTGTGATTGCACCGAAGCGATACGAGCAGGATTAACAGTCAACATTTTTATCTAAATTTGGCTGTATTGTCAAATACGAGCACCAAATAGATAATCATCAATCCAGAAATTGCCATCGGCCAAACCCAAAATAACATTAAAGCGCTCATCCCGCCCAGGGCAAATTTGGGCCACTTGGTAAACCAAATTAGTGGTAAATGCAAGGGTTTATTGCTTTAAAAAATATTTAACTTGAAGGTGGAATCAACCTATGCAATATTAAAAGGTTATTTGTTAATATTTTACTTTGGCGTTTTTTTTTAAGCGCCCGAACGGGCACTTCAAAATCGGCCATCTTTCAAGGGGCAGTCAATGGCAGATATCGTCGTTAAAGAAGTTGACAACCAGCGCATGCTCAATCTGTTCATTGGTCTGCCCGGCCGCATCTATCGCAGCGACCCGGCCTGGGTATCACCCCTTTTTTTGGAGCGCAAGCAATTTTTATCTTCCCATAACCCCTATTTCGACCATGCCCGCTACCAAGCCTGGATCGCTTTTCGCAATGGCCACCCGGTCGGTCGCATCAGCGCCCAGATCGACGAACTCCACCTTGACCGCTACCAGGATGCCACCGGTTTTTACGGCCTGCTGGAAGCCGAAGATGACCCGGCCGCCTTCGAGGCCCTGTTTGGGACCGTTGAAAAATGGCTTGGCGATCAGGGCATTCGTAATGTACGCGGCCCGTTCAACCTCTCCATCAACCACGAGTGCGGCATGCTGGTCGACGGCTATCATACACCGCCCATGGTCATGATGGGACACGCGCGCCCGTATTATGAAGAGCGAATCACGCAACTGGGCTATCGGGGCGAAAAGGATCTACTGGCCTACCTGGCACCGACGGACTTCACCTTTACCCCGGCGATGCAAAACATTATCCGGCGATTTCAAGAGGTCATCTCCGTACGTGCTTTCAATTTTTCGCGCCTGGAGGAAGAACTCGCGATTTTAAAAGATATCTACGAAGACGCCTGGTCCAACAATTGGGGTTTTCTGCCCTTCACGTCGCAAGAGCTCCATCACATGGGCCGCGACCTCAAGCAGTTTGTACCGGAGGAATTCGTGGGCATCGCTGAAATCGATGGCCAGCCCGAAGCACTGATCCTCGTCTTTCCCAACCTCTACGAAGCCATCCGTGACTTGAACGGGCGTCTCTTGCCATGGGGCTGGTTGAAATTGCTCTGGCGGTTTAAAATCACATCGCTCAAGACCCTGCGCGTTCCCCTGATGGGTGTCCGCCGCAAGCACCACAACAGCCGGACCGGCGCCGCGCTGGCGCTGTCCCTGATCGCGCATGTGCAAAAAGTCGCTCTGAAACGCAGCTACCAACAGGTCGAAATGTCCTGGATCCTGGAGGAAAATCAGGGTATGCGCAGCATGATCGAGGGTATCGGTGGCGAGGCCTATAAGCGCTATCGCATTTTCGCCAAAGCGATTTAAACCCGCCAACCACGAGGATGCCCCATGACGGACCCGCAGGCACCATTCACCGCTGTCGTATTGGCCGCCGATCGCGGCAGTCCCGACCCTGTAGCCCGGGCGGCCGATGTAAGTTGTAAAGCCATGGCCCCGGTCGAAGGTCATCCGATGGTCGTCCGGGTAATTCGAGCATTGCAGCGCGCGAAGACCGTCGGCACGATTATCCTTTGCGGCCCGCCACGCGCCATTTTTGAGGGTGAAGCCGCACTGCAGGCATTTTTGGAGGCCGAGGGCATCCCATGGCGGCCCAACCGGGAAACACCCAGCACGAGTGCCGCCGCGGCCCTGAAAACCCTATCACCCGACGCGCCCGTCCTGATCACCACCGCGGACCACGCCCTGCTGACCCCCGCCATGGTGGACCATTTTTGCGAGCAAGCCGGACATTCAGGCGCAGATGTCCTCGTCGCCTTGGCCGACTACAAAGCCATCATGCAGGCCTATCCGGGCATGCGTCGCACCGCCACCCGTTTCCAAGACGGCCCTTTCTGTTCCTGCAATCTGTTTGCCATGCTGAATTCACGCGGCCGCCGGGCGGCTGATTTCTGGCGCCAGGTCGAGCGCGATCGCAAAACACCGTGGAAAATGATAAACAAAATAGGATGGTTGATGGTGATCAAGTACCTTCTGGGCCGTTTGACCCTCACGGAAGGTCTTGACCGTGCGTCGCGACAGTTGGGATTTCGTGCCGGCGCGGTCCTGATGCCCTTTCCGGAAGCGGCTGTCGATGTCGACACCGCCGCCGATTGGCATTTTGTTCGAGACATTGCGCGCAAATCGCTGGCGTGATGCCGCGTCGGCATCCATAAACGCACATAACTTGGAACCGGCATGATCATTCGGCGCTATATTATTTCGGAAATCATCAAACCGGCGTTCAATATCCTCATTCTCTTGCTGGCCATATTCGCCAGCTATACCGCCATAACGTATTTAACGGATGCGGTCGGCGGCATGATCCCCCTCAGCCGCATCGGGACGCTGATTGGGCTTCGCATCGGGTTGGCCCTGGAGGTGCTGCTCCCCACCACCCTGTATCTTTCGGTCATCATCGCTTTAGGCCGCCTTTACAAGGACTCCGAAATAACGGCGCTGACCTCGTGCGGTCTGGGGACGGGAGGGTTGGTGTGGCCGGTATTTTTGCTTTCCGTCCCCGTGGCTTTGATCGCTGGGGGGGCCTCCCTTTATGTCCGTTCCGCGGCCTATGACCAAATATACGCCCTGCGCGCCGAGGTCGTGGCCGAATTTGAGATCAAGCAGCTGGAATCCAACCGTTTTCTCGAATTTGCCAACGGCCGCTACACCTTTTTCTGCGAGGAAATCGACCGTGACCGCGGGATTGCCCGCAAAGTTTTTCTACATGAAAAAAAGGGGGATGTCTGGCAGGTCATTCAGGCCGAGGAGATGATCGCCGGGGGGCGCAACAACCTCGGCTACCCGGTCATGATCCTGCGCAACGGAAACCTGGTTGAATTCCCGGCCTCAGGCG
>JASFTA010000331.1:0-3809 GCA_050114115.1 Desulfobacterales bacterium
CAATACGGTGATCAAGCACAAGGCTCGCAAGGTGCGCCGCATCTACCACGACAAGATTATCGTGGGGTTTGCCGGGGCCACGGCCGACGCCCTGACGCTATCGGAGAAGCTGGAGGCCATGCTGGAGCGCTACAACGGCAATCTGACCCGCAGCGCGGTGGAATTGGCGCGGGAATGGCGCACCGATAAATATCTGCGCCGCCTGGAGGCCCTGATGATTGCCGCCGACGAGACCAATACCTTTTTGCTTTCAGGCACCGGTGACGTGATCGAACCGGACGAGGACGTGGTGGCGATCGGTTCGGGCGGTATTGCGGCCCAGGCTGCCGCCCAGGCGCTGGTGGCGCATGCCCAACTGGAGGCCCGGGCCATTGTCGAGGCGGCCATGGCGATCGCCGGGGATATCTGTGTCTTCACCAACGGCCACCTGACCATCGAGGAGATTTAATGGAAGACCTCAAACCCGTCGATATCGTTAAAGCCCTGGATCGTTTCATCATCGGGCAGCACAAGGCCAAGCGCTCGGTGGCCATCGCGCTGCGCAACCGCTGGCGCCGCCAGCAGGTGGAAGATGACCTGCGGGATGAAATCACCCCCAAGAACGTGATTCTGATCGGACCCACCGGGGTGGGCAAGACCGAAATTGCCCGGCGCATCTCGGCCTTGGCGGACTCGCCCTTCTACAAGGTCGAGGCCTCCAAGTTCACCGAGGTCGGCTACGTGGGGCGGGATGTGGAATCCATGGTCCGGGATCTGCTCGAGCTGACCATCACGCAGTTGAAGGTCCGCGAGCAGGAAGACGTTCAGATCAAGGCCATGCAGCTGGCCGAGGAACGCATGTTGGACATCCTGCTGCCCAAAACGAGCGCGCCCCGCGGATTTGCCTTGCAGCCCGCCGCCCCGGAAGCCCCGTCCAAGGATGCCGACAACGGCACCCGCGAAAAGCTGCGCAGCATGCTGCGCGACGGCAAGCTGGACGAGCGGATGGTGGACGTGGACGTGTCCGACCGCTCCACGCCCATGGTCGAAATTTTCTCCAATGCGGGCATGGAGGAGATGGGCATCAATTTCAAGGACATGCTCGGCGGGCTTCTGCCCAAGAGCACCAAGAAACGCAAGATGAAGGTCATCGAGGCCATGGAAGTCCTCGCCCAGGAAGAGGCCCAAAGTCTGGTGGATATGGACAAGGTGATCAAACAGGCCATCGAAAAGGTCGAGCAGTCCGGGATCATCGTGCTGGACGAAATCGACAAGATCGTGGGCAAGGACGGGCATCAGGGGCCGGACGTCTCCCGCGAGGGCGTCCAGCGTGATCTCCTGCCCATCGTGGAAGGCAGCACGGTCAACACCAAATACGGCCCGGTGAAGACCGACCACATTTTGTTCATCGGCGCCGGTGCCTTTCACACCATCAAACCCTCGGACATGATCCCGGAGTTGCAGGGGCGCTTTCCCATCCGGGTGGAACTGGAGTCGCTGGGGCGTGCGGAGTTCGTGCGCATCCTCAAGGAACCCCAGAACGCGCTCCTGCTGCAGTACCGGTCCATGCTGGCCACCGAGGGTATCGAACTGGTATTCGAGGACGAGGCCGTGGAGACGATTGCCGCCATCGCCGAAGAGGTCAACACGCGCACCGAGAATATCGGCGCCCGCCGCCTGCACACGATGATGGAATGCCTGCTCGAAGAAATTCTCTTCGATGCCCCGGATCTGCCGACCAAGCAGATGGTGATCGACCGGGCCTACGTCGAATTGCGTCTGGCGGACATCAAGGACGACGAGGATTTGAGCCGCTATATTCTTTAGTTTGCTTCTATAGTACGGCCGTCGGTGAACGATCCGGAGAGATAAAACCTTGAGTTCTATAGGATTTTTGTAGCCAAAGAAAGATGGACTCGTAAATAGTCGAATTTATCCCGGGCTTGTCATTCGGGCGAAAAGATTATCTTTAGATGCTTCTCTTTCGCCGCATTGACGAGGGGCGAAGCGTAACGCCGCTATCGGACTTCTTACGAAACCGCCTATAGAGGGATCTTGACATGATCACTGCCGCGAACGCACAAGCCTGCCCCAGCGTGGCCGACATCCTGATCGAAGCCCTGCCCTACATCCGGCAGTTTGCGGGGATGACGGTCGTTATCAAGTACGGCGGCCATGCCATGGTGGACGAACAGCTGCGGGAAGACTTTGCCCAGGATGTGACCCTGCTTAAATTTATTGGGCTCAATCCCGTGGTGGTCCACGGGGGCGGACCCCAGATCAACCAGGTGCTGGACCGCATGGGCATCCGCCCCAAATTCGTGCGCGGCATGCGCATGACCGACGCGCCCACCATGGACGTGGTCGAGATGGTCCTGGGGGGCAAGGTCAACAAATCGATCGTGGCCCTGATCAACCGCCACGGCGGCAAGGCCGTCGGGTTGAGCGGCAAGGACGGGGGCTTGATCCAGGCGAAAAAATTGAAGATCGTGCAGCAGGCGGATGCCGACACGCCGCCCGAGATCATCGATCCGGGGCTCGTGGGCCGGGTGACCGCCGTCAATCCGGCGATTCTTCACACCCTGGCCCGGGAAGGATTCATCCCCATCGTGGCGCCCGTGGGGTTCGGGCCCGAGGGCGAAACGTTCAACATCAACGCCGATCTGGTGGCCAGCCACGTGGCCATGAGCCTTTCCGCCGGGCGCCTGATTTACCTGACGGACGTGGACGGGGTCCTCGATGCCGAGGGACAGCTAATATCCTCCATTGGGGCGGCGGCCATCGAACGCCTCCTGGAAGACGGCACGATTGCCGGCGGGATGATCCCCAAGATCGAATTCGCCCTGGAAGCGCTTCGCAAGGGGGTCGGCAAGGTGCCCATCATCAACGGTACCCGGCGGCATGCCCTTTTGCTGGAACTCTTCACCCACAGCGGCATCGGAACGGAAGTCACGGAATAACGGCATAATGGATCCGATTATCGAACAGACCGACGGGGTCGTGACGGCAACCTACAATCGTCTGCCGGTGGTCTTCGAGCGCGGCCGGGGGACCATGCTCTGGGATACCGCCGGGCGGCGCTACATCGATTTTTTGGCCGGTATCGCCGTGTGCGGGCTGGGACATGCCCATCCGGCCCTGCAGGAGGCCCTGGCCATCCAGGCCGGCCGGCTGGTACACGTGTGCAATCTCTACTACACCATCCCCCAGGCCGAGCTGGCTGCCTGGCTGGTGGAGCATTCCTTTGCGGACCGTGTATTCTTCTGCAACAGCGGGGCCGAAGCTAACGAGGCCGCCATCAAGCTGGCCCGCAAGGCGGCCCACGACCGCGGTGAAAGCGGGCGCTACCGCATCATTTCCATGGCGCAGTCCTTTCACGGGCGCACCATGGGAAGCCTCTCGGCCACGGGGCAGGACAAGATCAAAAAGGGGTTCTACCCGGTTCTGGAGGGTTTCGCGTTCGTACCCTTCGACGACATCGCGGCCCTGCGGTCCGCCATCGACGATACGGTCTGTGCTGTGATGCTCGAGCCGATTCAGGGCGAGGGCGGGGTCATCTGTCCTTCCGAGGGCTATCTTCTGGCCGTGCGCCAGGTGTGCGACGAGGCCGGCGCGCTCTTGATCCTCGATGAGATCCAGACCGGCATGGGACGCACCGGAAAACTCTTTGCCCATGAGCACAGCGGGATCGCGCCCGACATCATGACCCTGGCCAAGGCCCTCGGCAACGGCCTGCCCATCGGGGCCATGCTGGCGCGTGAATCCGCGGCCCGGTCTTTCGACGCCGGCGCCCACGGCACCACCTTCGGCGGGACGCCGCTGATCACGGC
>JASFTA010000332.1:0-3809 GCA_050114115.1 Desulfobacterales bacterium
CGCCAGCCGGGTCAGCATGAAATTATCCACGAGGCTCAGGGCACCCACGGAAGCGGTGCGGTCGCGGTCGGCGGGAATGTAGGCCAAGCCGTCGCGCGGTTTACGGCCCCATTGCGGGGCGCTGAAGGGCCGGCCCTTGAAGGTCAGGCGGCCCGCCTGCAGGGGGGCCAGTCCCGCCAGCCCGGCCACGAGATCTTCCTGGCCGTTTCCGGCCACACCGACGATGGCCAGGATTTCGCCGCGCCGCACCTTGAAGTCAATCGCTTCGAACCGCGGGCGGATGTTGCCGGCCGGGCCGGACAGGCCGCTAACAGATAGGATGGTTTCCCCCAGTGCGGCCGGCGGCTTGTCCACGTTCAGGATGATCTCGCGTCCCACCATGAGACGCGCCAGGTCGTGCTGGCTGCGCACGTCGGCGGCCGCCAGCCGGGCCACCATCCGCCCGCGGCGCATGACGGCGATCTCGTCGGCCACCGTCATGACCTCCTCCAGTTTGTGGGTGATGAAGACGATGGTCTTGCCCTCGTCCCGCAGCCGCTGGAAGACCTCGAACAGGCCGTCGATCTCGGCATGGGTCAAAACCGCGGTGGGTTCGTCGAAGATCAGGACCTCCGCCCGGCGGGTGAGGAGTTTGAGGATCTCCACCCGCTGGCGCTCGCCCATGGAAAGGTCCTGCACCAGGGCGTCCGGGTCGACGGCCAGCCCGTAGCGCGCGGCCAGCGCCCGGATCGACACGTCCTTTCGATCGCCGCGTGAACGGCCGGCCGGGCCATGCAACCGGATGTTCTCGGCCACGCTCAGTGGGGCCACCAGCATGAAACGCTGATAGACCATGCCGATCCCCGCTGCCAGGGCCTGGGCCGGGGACTGGAAGCGGACCGTGCGCCCCTGCCGTCGAATCGTTCCGGCGTCCGGCTGGTAGCGCCCGGCCAGAATCGACATCAGGGTACTCTTGCCAGCCCCGTTTTCCCCCAGCAGGGCGTAAATCCGGCCGGCGTCCAGCGACCAGTCGATTGCGCGGTTGGCCGCGACCTCGCCAAAGCGTTTGGTGATGCCGGAAAGTTCCAGGACGGCGGGGGGTGGTGGGGTCATGGCCGGACAGATCAGACGAATTCGGGGGCCGGAAGCCGGGTGAGGGCATGCACCGGGTAGGACGGCAGCGTCTGCCGATCGCCCTCCTGAGCCACACAGAAAGCGGCGGCAATCCCCGGCAGGGGTCTGTTCAGATGATCGCGCACCTCTTCGAGCAGATCCTCCAGGGCCAGCAGGGTTCCGCCGGTGCTGACCACGTCGTCGATCACCACGATGCCGCGCGACGCCCGGGCGATCAGGTTGATGTCCCGCTCGTAGACCGCCATGAATTTGCTGCCGCTGGTCACCGATGAACTGCCCACCTGGATCACGGGGCGCCGTTTGGCTTCCATGTGGGGTTTGACCCGGTTGTAGGCCACGGCCACGGCCGTAAGGCCCAGTTCCTGGGCCATCGCCTGGGTCAGCATCAGGGCTTTTTCGACCACGGTCATGAAGACCAGCCCGTCGCGATCCGGAAAGACTTCCCGCACCCGTCGGGCCAGGAGGCGCCCCAGATCCCGGTTGAGCCCGATCTGCCCCACCAGGTTGAGGGAGGCGATGCGGATGCGGCGTTCCCCCGACGGCAGCACGGTGAGCGGGAGATCCACGCCGTAGCCCAAACCCGGCACCTCAAAGCGATACAGGCGCCCCGATTCGAGCCCGCCCAGAACTTCCATAGCTGCTCCTCCTGTCCTGAAACCGCTTGGCCGGCCTATTCCGGAATGCGGCCCTTGACGCCCTTGACCAGCCAGCGCATGGTCAGCAGGTCCTGATCCGAAGCCTGCTGGCCCTCCGGAACCATCAACTTGCCCTTTTGGTCGTAGAGCGGCCCGGCAAAGATCGTATCCTCCCCGGCCTCCAGCTTGGCCTGGGCCGCCTGAACCTTTTGGCGCACCGCTTCCGGCACCGCCGCATGGAAAGGGCTCATGACGATATTGCCCTTGTCGAAGCCGCCCCAGTAGGCGCTGGTTTTCCAGGTGCCCGCCATCACCTGTTTGACCTTGTCGACATAGATGGGCCCCCAGTGCCAGATCGAGGAGACCAGGGTGCAGTCGGCGCCGTAGCTGGCGGCATTCTCGCCGTAGCCGATGGCCGGCACCCCGGCCGCGCAGGCCGCCACCGAACTGTCGGGCGTATCGGCCATCTGGCGGATCAGGTCGTGCTTGCGGGCCACCAGGGTTTCGGCCAGGGTGGTCTCGTTGATCGGATCGCGCCAGGCCTTGAGCCAGACCACGGTGTTGAGCGCTTCGGGATCGAAGCTGTGGCCGGCCTCGCCCAGGCCCTTGATCATCCCGATCGTAAAGGCGTTGATGCCCCGCACGGGCTCGGGAATCGGGTTGGTGGCCACCGTGCCCACATTCTTGAAACCCATCAGCCCGACCATATAACCGGCCAGGTATTCGCCCTGGTACATGCGCGCAAAATAATTGCCCATGTTGGCGGCGGTCTTGAAGCCCGAGCAGTGCTCGAAAACGATGTCAGGATAGTCCTTGGCCACGTTGAGCATGGGGTCCATGTGCTCGAAGGTGGTGCCGAAGATGATGTCGTAGCCCTGCTGGGCGTAATTGCGGAAGACCCGCTCGGCGTCGGCGGCCAGCACTTTTTCGGTGTAGTTGATCTCGATCTGGTCCCCCATGCGCTGCTTGAGAAATTCGATGCCGTGGTAGTGGGCCGTGGTCCAGCCCTGGTCGTCGATGGTCCACAGGAGGGCGAAGGCGACTTTAAGCTTCTTGGGGGCGGCGTCCGCGGTCGGGACACCAACGGCCAGAATCATGCCCAGTAAAACGGCAGCAATGACAAACAGGACGGCAATGCTTGCTTTGGGACGCATGGAAAACTCCTTGGATTCGGGGAATGGTTAAAGGCGATCCCGGGAGGTGAAGATAAGGACCGCCCGGGAATATATATCCTTCTTAAACGATCTCACCGATCGGCGTCAAGGCCAGCGGACTGGACATTGGGCCAGCTTCAAGGAACGCCCGCCACGGCCCTGACCCGAGGCAAATCTTGCAGGATATGGCGCCAGGTGGTTTCACCCGGCGATCGCAGCCAGAGCTCACCATTGGAAAGCACGGTCAGCAGACCAGTGTCGATCGCGACGAAGCGTTCCACCATGTGCTGCGGCCAGGGGCTCGTGAGGCCCTCGGAAGCGGGCTGCCAGCGGCGGCCGCCGTCGAAGCTTTCTTCGATCCGCCCGTTACGGGCCACGCCGTCGGCCGGTCCGGCCACCAGGTGCCGGCTATCGGCGGGATCGATCCAGACGGCCCGCATATAGCTGGGGTAGACGTTCCGCCAGGACTGCCCCCCGTCATCGGAGCGGTAGAGCCCGCCCCCCGTGGCGGCCAGAATCAAGTCGGCATTCCCCGGGAATACGGCGAGACCGTGGACATCGGGGTGCACCCCGGTGCCCAAATCGCGATAGAGATCCGGGTTGCCATCACTGCCGGCCGCCAGACGCCAGCGGCCGCCGCCGTCAACGGAGACCAGCACGCCTCCGACCTCGGCCGCGGCATAGACGCGGCGCGGATTACTTCCGCCATCGGCCACGGCAAACCCGCGAATACAGCCGGCCGCGGGCGAATAGGGCAACCGCCAGCCATGCCGGTCGCGCAGTTCCATCACCTCGGGCCGGGCGTCAAAGGACAAACCCCGGTCAAGGGAAACGAAGATACCCGCCGGCTCGGTGCCCACCAGAATGGCCTCGGGCCTGCCGCGGGTGGTGGTCATCCAGCGCACGT
>JASFTA010000333.1:0-3803 GCA_050114115.1 Desulfobacterales bacterium
CACGATGCCGGCGGCGGTATTGGCCATGACCATGGCGTCCTCCAGGCTGCCGCCGGATGCCAGGGCCAGGCCCAGCACGGACAGGACCGTATCCCCGGCGCCGGAGACGTCGTAGACCTGCCGGGCGCGGGTTTCGATGCGGTAGGGCGGGCGGCCGTCCTCGAAGAAGACCATCCCGTCCGCGCCCATGGTGATCAGCAGCTTCTCGAGTGCGGCGCTCTGCATGATGCGGCGAGCGGCCTCGTTCAGCGAGGCTTCGTCGCTGATGTCGATGCCGGCGGCCCGGGCGGCCTCCTTGCGGTTGGGGGTCAAAAGCGTGGCCCCGCGATAGCGGCTGAAATCGGCGGCCTTGGGATCGACGATCACGAATTTGCCGTGGGCCCGGGCGGCGGCCGTGATGCGGGCCATCAGGGCCGTTGTGATCAGACCCTTGTCGTAGTCGGAGACCAGTACGCCATCCACCCGGGGCATTTCCATTTCGATGAAGGTCTTCAGGCGCTCGCAGGTATCAAGCGCGATGTCGCGGCGGGTTTCGCGGTCGATCCGCAGCACGTGCTGGTTCGAGGCGATGATGCGGGTCTTGCGGGTGGTGGGCCGCTCATCCTCGCGGACGATGCCGCGGCAGTCCGCCTGGAGATCTTCGAACATGGCCAGCATGCGGCGGCCCTCCGGGCCGTTGCCGGCCACGCCCACCACGGTGGCCCGGGCCCCCAGGGCCACGAGGTTGTTGACCACGTTGCCGGCGCCCCCGAGGGTCAGTTCCTCACGCGCCACCGTGACCACCTGGACGGGCGCTTCCGGGGAGATGCGGTCCACCGCCCCCCAGACAAACTCGTCGATCATCAGATCCCCCACGACGAGGAGACGGCAGTCCGGGAAATGGTCGATGCGTTGATCCATATCAGATCTGCAATTCCGCGAGCGCGTTTGCGACCAGGGGCTTGAGTTCGTCGTAGGTGGTGGTCACCGGGAACTCCGGGAATTCATCGATCACGTTGGCGGGCGGGCAGAAGAGAAACCCGCGCTCGGCGGTCTTGAGCATGGTGATGTCGTTGTAGGAGTCGCCCATGGCCACGACCTTGAAGTTCATGCGCTGCAGCCCCTCGACCACCTTGCGTTTGCCGTCCGGCTGGCGCAGCCGGTAGTCGACCACGCGGCCGTCCGGGGCGACTTTGAGGGTGTTGCAGAACAGGGTGGGGCGTTTGAGTTTCTGCATGAGCGGATCGGCAAACTGGACAAAGGTGTCGGAGACGACGATCACCTGGCTTGCGGCGCGCATCCAGTCCAGGAATTCGAGCGCTCCCGGCAGCGGTTCCATGGTGGCGATCACCGCCTGGATGTCCTGGAGTTTGAGCCCCTCGGCCTCCAGGATGCCCAGCCGCTTGCGCATCAGGACATTGTAGTCCGAGATGTCGCGGGTGGTCAGGCGCAACTCTTCGATGCCGGTTTTCTCGGCCACATTGATCCAGATTTCGGGGACGAAGACCCCCTCGAGATCGCAACAAAGGACGTGCATGGTTCCTCTCAATTCATTCTTGGCGGTCTCGTAAAAAGCCCGCTAGCGGCGTTACGCTTCAGCCCTCGCAAGCCTTGATAGCGAACCTTTTACGAAACCGTCTGAAACACGACGTTTTTCAACAGCCTGTTGGGTTCGTTTTTTTATGGCGTGCATGCACACCGCGTGTTTACCGTTTCCGTGTTGGCATCCTCGATGCGGATCAGCATGGGCTTGTCGGCCACCACATCCAGGGCTTCGATGGCCTGCATGGCCTTGCGCACATCCGCCTCGCGGGCCTCGTGGGTCATCATCACCACGGGGACGGCCCCGATGGATTTGCGCCCCTTTTGCTGCACCGACTGGATGCTGATCTGGTGGTCGCCCAGGATGCCGGAGATCTTCGAGAGCACCCCGGGCCGGTCCTTGGCCGTGAAGCGGAAGTAGTAATGGGTGCTGATGTCTTCCATGGGAACGATGGGTACCTGACCGATCCGTTTGGGCTGATAGGAGAGCAGGGGGATACGCTGCTGCCGGCCGCCGACCAGGTTGCGGGCGATGTCCACGATGTCGCCCACCACGGCACTGGCCGTGGGCATCATGCCGGCGCCGTGGCCGTAGAGCATGACATCGCCCACGGCGTCGCCGGAGATGTTGAAGGCGTTCAGGGAGCCGCTGATGGTGGAGAGCAGGTTGCACTCGGGCAGCATGGTGGGGTGCACGCGGGCTTCCACGCGATCGCCGTGGTTTTTACTGATGGCCAGCAGTTTGATGCGGTAGCCGAACTGGCGGGCAAAGTCGATGTCCAGCGGGGTGACCTGCGAGATGCCCTCGATGTAGATGTCGTCGAAATCCACCCGGGTGCCGTAGGCCAGGGCCGTGACGATCGCCAGTTTGTGGGCCGTGTCGTAGCCTTCCACGTCCAGGGTCGGATCGGCCTCGGCAAAGCCGGCTTCCTGGGCCTGGGCCAGGGCGGCCTTGAAACTGAGGCCCTCCTCCGTAATGCGCGAGAGGATATAGTTGCAGGTGCCGTTCAAGATGCCGCTCATGGCGTTGATGCGGTTGCCCACCAGGGACTCGCGCAGGGATTTGATCACCGGCATGCATCCGCCCACGCTGGCCTCGAAAGCCAGGTCCACGCCCTTGTCCTCGGCGGCCTGGAAGATTTGGGCCCCGTGCTTGGCCAGCAGGGCCTTGTTGGCGGTCACCACGGCCTTGCCGCTGTCGATGGCTTCCAGAATCAGCTCCTTGGCGATGCCCTCGCCACCGATCATTTCCAGGACCACATCGACTTCCGGGTCCGCGACCACGCGGCGGGCGTCCGGGATCAACACCCCGTCTTCGAGCGGCACACCCCGATCGGTCTCCAGATCGATGTCGGCCACGTATTTCAGGTTCAGATCGACACCGGTACGGGCGTGCAGCAGATCGGCGCTTTCGGTGAGGATGCGGGCCACGCCGGCGCCCACCGTTCCAAAACCGAGCAATCCTACTTGGACGGTTCTCATCATTTCCACTCCTTCGCTATCGCAGCACGTTGCGAATACCGCGCACGGCCTGGTTGATGCGCATGCTGTTTTCGATCAGGGCGAAGCGCACATGGTCGTCGCCGTAGTGGCCGAAACCCAGGCCGGGCGACACCGCCACCTTGGCTTCCCGGATCAGAAGCTTAGAGAATTCCACGGAGCCCATTTCGCGGAAGGCTTCCGGTATTTGAGCCCACACGAACATGGTGCCCTTGGGGGCGGGGATCTCCCAGCCCACGCGCTTCAAACCGGTAATCAGCGAGTCGCGCCGCTCCTTGTAGGTGTCGCGGATTTCGGCCACGCAGCGCTGGTCCTCGTTCAGGGCGATGATCGAAGCGATCTGAATGGGTTGGAAAATGCCGTAATCCAGATAACTCTTGATGCGTTTCAGGGCAAAGATGATCTCGGGGTTGCCCACGCAGAAGCCCACGCGCCATCCGGGCATGCTGTAGCTCTTGGAAAGCGAGAAGAACTCTACGCCCACGTCGCGGGCCCCCGGGACCTGCAGGAAGCTGGGGGCCTGGTAGCCGTCGAAGGTCAGATCGGCATAGGCAAAATCGTGGATCACCATGATGTCGTGCTCTTTGGCGTAGGCCACGATTTTTTCGAAAAAGCCCAAATCGACCACCTCCGTGGTGGGATTGTGGGGATAGGAGATAATCAGCAGCTTGGGTTTGGGCCAGGTCTGGCGGGTGGCGTCCATCAAATTTTCGAAAAAATCGGTGCCGCTGCCCACCGGAATGCCGCGTACGTCGCCCCCGGAGATAATCGCCGAATAGGGG
>JASFTA010000334.1:0-3802 GCA_050114115.1 Desulfobacterales bacterium
CGAGTTGCAAACCGGAATAATACATCGGCATTGCGAGGATTTGAAATAAGCGCCCAACACCGCTCGGGGCCAAAAGACTTTGTTGAGACAGTTGCTAGTTCACGGCATCCTTGAGGGCTTTGCCGGGGACGAATTTGGGCACATTGCGCGCCGGGATGTCGATCGCGGCGCCGGTCTGGGGATTTCTTCCTTTGCGGGCGTCGCGGCGGGTTACCTTGAAAGATCCGAAACCGGCAATTTGAACGGCATCATTGTTTTTCAGGGCATTGGTAATCTTCTCGAAAACACAGTCGATCACCTGCTGGGCCTCTTTTTTGGTTGCCACGATGGTGGCCACTTCATTGATGAGATCACCCTTATTCATCTCTTGTCTCCTTTAGCGATGGTTGAAAAGTTTGCTGCGAGGCCGGAGAATTATATTCTCCCCACGCTTTTGTCAAGCAATATCCCTTCTCGCGGTTTACAATCCATGGGAAGCAAGCCCCTGGCGTCTCTCCCGCCTGGTGTCCAGGACAGGAATACGAATTCTAACCATTTGAATCCATACGGCAAAATCCGGTTCGGTGCGCACAGGTCAAATCGGTGCGTGGACGGAGGGCTCAGGAGATATCCATGACCCTGACTTCCACTTGACGCTGTTCCTCGCCCCGCTGCACATCGATGAGGATATTCTGACCAATCGTCAGCGACTGCATGATGCGCATGAAATCCTTCAGGCCATCGACTTGTTTCGCATCCACGGCCACGATCACATCACCGAGCAGGCGATTGCGGTAGTCGATGCCGATCAAGCCGGCCTGCTCGGCCTCCGATCCCGGCACCACCCGTTCGATCACCACTCCGCGGATGCCCAGCCGTGCGGCGCGCTCTTCGTCGAGCAGCACGATGCCAATGCCGGGCCGCGGCATTTTGCCCCGCGTGATCAACTGGGGCACCACCGTGTTGACCACATCCACCGGAACGGCGAAACCGATTCCGGCCGAACTGCCCGAAGCGGATATGATGGCCGTATTGACGCCAATCAATCGCCCCGCCGAATCCAGAAGCGGCCCACCGGAGTTACCCGGGTTGATGGCGGCATCGGTCTGGATCACCCCCAGCACTTCCCGCCCCGTGTCGGTGGCCAGGCGACGATCGAGGGCACTGATCACACCGGTGGTCAGGGTGCGGGCCAAACCGTAAGGATTGCCAATTGCAAAAACCGCCTGCCCCACCTGTAGATTTCCTGAATAACCTACTGGAATCGCATGGATTTCCGATGGCACCCGGCGCAAGCGGATCACGGCCAAATCATGGTCGGGGGAACCGCCAACAAAGGTGGCGTCCACCGCTTCGCCTGAATCCAGACGGACCTGCACCCGCCGGGCGCCCTCGACAACATGATAATTGGTGACCACATGCCCGTGAACATCCCAAAAAAAACCCGAACCGTTACCCTGCCGGATCTGTCGCGTGCCAAAAAAACCGGCCACGGCATTCTCGGTAAAGATATAGACCACCGAAGGGGCGGCCGTATTGAAGATTTCAATGGTCGCGTGCTCGAAATTGGCCAGATCGCCCCGGGGTGCGATGTCACGCGGTTTACTGACGATCTGTCGCCCGCGGTCACCAAAAGGATGTATAAAAAACAGGGCCGCCAAAATCAGGCCCAAGAATACGGCCACGGCCAAACGGTTGTTCATACGCATTCTTTCATTCCCCGCCGCCACGGGCGACCCGACCTGTGACGGAATATGCCCGGCAAGAACCGGCGGCATTCTCCCTCGCGGCGGTCGCCTCGAAGGTCCAACCGTTGGGGAAGCTTGAGGGTTACAATGGAAAGCAGGGTATTTGCGTGATTCGGCACCAATATGGCGTCGGTCGTTTAAAAATGCAAGTCGCAAGCACGACACCAACGGATCGTAGGAAAGAAGTCTAATGCGGGCGTCCGCATCGGCAGCGTTTGCGGCCTCGGGTCGCTATAGGAAGGCACGTTGGGAAACGTCGTTAGATGGTATCGCCAAAATGTTTTTTACTTCAGCGCGCGGATAACGGCCATCAGGTATTTTCTCCGCGGACCCGCACGCCAATTGTCACCCCGAGACAGCGCAAGGTCCGGTAGGCTGGATGGCGACCGTTGCGCAACATATTCATCAGGTCATTTTCAGCTCGGGGAGATAGCGCGGCGTCCGTTTCAATTAGCTTGTGGGCGTCATGATCGGCAGCTTCGGTTTCGTTCTTCGCGGTGGTGGTCATTGTGGTTGTCTTCCTTGGCATTGCCGGAAATAGGGTTTGGCCGATTACTTCTCCATCAGGATGTTAACAGCGAAAGCGTCCGTTTCCGTCTCCACCGCCCAGGCATTGCCGCGAATGCCTCTCCCGGGCACTCGCGGGTGATTGAGCCTACCGGCGGCGGCCATCGCGGCCACCCCTAAAGGTTACCTTGCTGTGCCCATTGGGCATAGCAGGTACAGCTAAAACGGTCGTTCAGGTAACGTTGCACCTTGTAATCCTTGGGTGCCAGCTTCGCCGCCATCATACCGTCGACCAGCTGCACCTTGTGGGTCTCCAGGAACAGGGCTTTGCTCGCTTCCCGGTGCCCTTTCATGCGCAGATGGTGAGAACGCGAAGCACGCAAGGCACTCTTTTTCTGACAGTCGGCAATCTCCTGGTCGATCGCTTTTTCATAATACACCTTTAGCGCCCGAAGATCGTCGCCACCCTGAACCGGGGCGACCACGAAGGCCAGGAGCACTAAAACCACTAAGGGAATCATCGTTTTCATCTTTCCTTCCTCCTGAGTTGGGGGTGAAGCAATACCGGAAGCGGGTGTCGACCTTCGGCGACAGCCCGTTTCCGCCCTTCGGTCTATCGTTTGGCACCGGCTGATCAGAACCGCGGTGCCCATTGGTTGCGAAAACCAGATCGCGGTGCCAGACGCGTTGACAGGCCATAACTTCATCGGTGCCGAAACCTCCTGTGAAGGGTGGGGTCGATGCCGGTGACCTTGGTTGCCGGTGCAAACAGGCCTGCGGTCATGTCCAGTTAGGGGGCAACGTCATTTAAACCGCTTCAATGTCGCGCTGCACAGGATCGTGCTCAAGAGGTCCGAAACAGGGTCGTATTAAGGGAGAGTTGAACGCTTTCGCTTTGACAAGATACCGGAGCACAGAGCGTGCCAAAAAGCATAAGACAAACGCTATTCGTGGGGTCAGGCCGATCTATATGGCGCTAACCATTGAGAAAAATGGATAGCGCCACATGCGACCGCCAGACATCGTGCGGGGTTTTGAAGGAAGGACTGGTGCCAACATCGTTGACAGTATTATTAACAGTCAGCAAGCAGCTTGACACGAGCGAGCGGGATCAGCCTGCACCCGTGCCACCCGTGCACCACTTTCGGCGTCATGCGCCGGGACGGCGCAGCGGGTCACCTGATCATGGACGCCTGCGGGGATCTGACGATCAAACCCCTGGGGCGTCCTTTTGTATTCCGAGGGATTAAAATGAGCGCCCCACCCAGAGATTGAATCGCCGCGGGCGGACGGGGCCCGAAAACAGTAGGGGATGTGTTCTCCCCAAAAAGTCCGTGCGCCCCGGGTTGCACGGCAGCAAAGCGGTTGTATGTTGCCCTTGGGGAAATTAGCGTCCTCGTTTACCAACCTGCCCATGGCGGCCGGGGGCATTATCGAGACGTTCCGGATAGGATGCAACGCCCCACCTGTCGGCGGTGAGCGCAGGCAAGGCAAGAACGCGCCCCGAACGACATTGAACGTATCAACACGAACCATTTAACCCGGAAAAATGAATCCATGGCTGATGA
>JASFTA010000335.1:0-3799 GCA_050114115.1 Desulfobacterales bacterium
CCGGCGAGGCCACGCAGAAGATGGTGGTCGACCCCTTCCACTACACCTTCCGGCGACCTTTGGGCGACTTTTAAACGGCCACCGACCGTCTGGTCCTTCAGCGGCGAGGCGGCGGTTTAAAAGGTCCAACAATTTCTTCAATCACCCTGCGGGCAGCCTTCGGGCCGCCTGCGGGGTGAGTTGTATCTGAGCTTCGCCCTGAATCTCCAAAACAACTGGCCAAGGGAGCAATCTGCACCCATTGGCCTTTTTGCGGATTTGACCGAAGGGCCCGCCCGATTTGCGCTATAGGCGGACCCTATTCAAGCTTGCCGACCATTCACCAAGGAGGACAATGTGCCCTTACACCTCGTCGAGCATCCCCTGATCAAACATAAACTGGGCCTGATGCGGGAAAACGATGTCACGGTTAAGGATTTTCGTGATATTGCTTCCGAGCTGGCAAGCCTGCTGACTTTCGAGGCCACCAAGGATCTGGAAACGGAAACCCGTTTCATCAAGGGGTGGGCCGGCGAAGTGGCGGTTGAGCGGATCAAGGGCAAAAAGATTACGGTGGTCCCCATTCTGAGGGCCGGACTGGGGATGATGAATGGGGTCCTCAACCTGATCCCTTCCGCCAAGGTCAGCGTCGTGGGCCTGTATCGTAACGAGGAAACGCTGGAGCCGGTGCGCTATTATCTCAAGATGACCAGCAAGATCGACGAGCGTATCGCCCTGATTCTGGATCCGATGCTGGCCACCGGTGGGACCCTGATTGCCACGATCGATATGCTCAAAGAGGCGGGTTGCCGAAGTATCCGCGGTATATTTCTGGTGGCCGCCCCCGAAGGCATTGATAAAGTGACCCGCAAACACCCGGATGTGGATATCTATGTGGCGGCGGTTGACGAAAAATTAAACGATATCGGTTATATTCTCCCTGGTTTGGGAGATGCCGGCGATAAAATTTTCGGCACCAAATAGCCTGCCGACAGATTTTTAAAAGACAGGACCAACCGCGGTTTTCGCAAACCGCTTCGGGATGCCCGCCAGAAATGGATGGGCACGTATTTAATCTCTTGAAGCTGACCAAGGAGGAGGCATGCCCCGGAATCATGCGGCAACGGACTATGTATTTGCGTTAAAAGACAGCCTGATCGGCGCCCAGATGCTGTTTGTGGCCTTTGGCGCGCTCGTGCTCGTGCCCCTGCTCACGGGGCTCGATCCCAATGTGGCCCTGTTCACCGCCGGTGCCGGCACATTGATTTTTCAGGTGGTCACCCGGGGCAAGGTGCCGGTCTTTCTGGCCTCTTCGTTTGCATTCATCGCACCGATCATTTACGGGGTTCAAACTTGGGGGATACCGGCCACACTTTCGGGGCTGGCGGCGGCCGGTGTGCTCTATATCTTGCTTAGCTTTATCATCCGCTGGGGCGGCTCCCAGATTTTACATAAAATCCTGCCCCCGGTGGTAACCGGACCGGTGATCATGGTCATCGGGCTTATTCTGGCACCGGTGGCCGTCAACATGGCGCTCGGCAAAACCGGTGACGGCGCGGCCTGGCTGGTTCCGGAACAATCCGCCTTGATTCTGGCGGCGATTGCGCTGGTCACGACGATTACGACCTCGCTGCTCGGCCGCGGCTGGTTCAAGCTGATCCCCATCCTGATTGGCATAGCCGTTGGTTATGCGGCCGCCTTTGTAATGGATTTCAGCGGCGTGTCGGCCGCTATCCAGGCCGGTTTCGAACCCGGGTCGCTGAAGAACTGGACGGGTCCCCAACTGGTCAGTTTCAAGGCCGTGCGTGAGGCGCCCTGGTTTGCCGTTCCCAATTTCGTGCTGCCGGAATGGAAATGGGAGGCCGTTTTGTTTATCGTTCCCGTCGCCATTGCCCCGGCCATCGAGCATTTCGGGGATGTCCTCGCCATTTCCGGTATTACCGGCAAGAATTACGTGGACGATCCGGGTATCAAAAACACCATGCTGGGCGACGGTCTGGCCACTTCGCTGGCCTCGCTCCTGGGCGGCCCTCCCAATACGACCTATTCCGAGGTTTCGGGGGCCGTGGCCCTGACCAAGGTGTTCAATCCCGGCATCATGACCTGGGCGGCCATTACGGCCATCGTGCTGGCCTTTGTCGGTAAACTGGGCGCCCTCCTGCAGACCATTCCGGTGCCGGTCATGGGCGGGATCATGATCTTACTCTTCGGGGCCATCATGGTGGTGGGTATGAACACGCTGGTGCGGGCGGGTGACGACCTGATGGAACCGCGCAACCTGGCGCTGGTGGCCATCATCGTTATTTTCGGCGTCGGCGGCATGTCGCTGCCGCTCGGCAGTGAGGCCCGCCTGGGTGGTATCGGACTGGCCGGTATCA
Organism: Desulfobacterales bacterium; assembly: GCA_050114115.1. Lineage (GTDB taxonomy): Bacteria > Desulfobacterota > Desulfobacteria > Desulfobacterales > UBA5852 > JABZFP01. The sequence continues at coordinate 2,358 of JASFTA010000335.1, forward strand.
CGGGCGTGATCCTCAATCTGATTCTGCCGCGATCCAAGTAGGGTCTGACCAAGCGCATTTTAATCAACAATATCATTGCGCTATCGCCATTTCTCTTCTATCCTCAGATGTGAGGATACGACCTCGGGTTTAGGGCTTGTTGTGATCATGCATGCCAAGCCCTTCAGGTTGCCTCCCTCCGATTCCAGAAGGCTTCACGCTGAAGGCCGGGATGACCGCCTCAGACGATGACCATTTTGTATTAGGAGATGAAAATTGATGTCCAATCCCTGCCAGTATCATCCCGACCAGCCGGCCCAGTGGTTTTGTGAGCGCTGCCAGATTTACCTCTGCCGCGGATGTACGGTCGAGCGGGACCGGGGCGGCCTCCATGCCGGTGAGAAGCTCCATCTTTGCGCCAAATGCAATCTCCCGGTCGAATGGCTGGGGGTGGGCAGCCTGGTTCAGCCCTTCTGGCGCCGCCTGCACCGCATTTTCCTCTATCCGTTCGGTCTGCAGCCCCTGATCCTGATGGTCGTTCTGGCGATCGCCAGTGTGATTTTCGGGCAGATGGGGCTCATCGGGTTGTTGGGTGCGATCCTGATTTGGGGCGTGCGGGTGAAATATTCCTATGAGGCGCTGAAGTATTCCGCCCGTGGGGATCTGCGGCCGCCGCCGATCAATTCGCGCACGATTTCGGATGATTTCGGTCAGGTTTTCAAGCAGTTCGCGGTTTTCTTGGGCATCGGTCTGGCCTTCCTGCTGATCAGCGCCAAACTGGGCGCTGTCTTCGGGATTGCGTTTTTAATTTTTGTACTGCTCTTTCTGCCGGCCATATTCATTCTTATCGTGACAACCAACAGTGTGGGCGCGGCCCTCAATCCCCTTTTGTTCGTGCAGCTCGCCTTTCGGATCGGGTGGGGCTACCTGTTGATGTACTTTTTCTTGATCCTTCTCTATATCGCGCCGGGGACGCTCAATTTCTATATCGTTCAGCACCTGCCGCAGGCTTTGCACGAATTTCTGGTCAGCATCGGTTTGTCCTACTACTCGATCGTGTTCTATCATTTGATGGGTTACGTGCTGCTGCAGTACAGTGATGCCGTCGGCTATGAGGTCGATTTCGCCGATTTTCATGATCCTCAGCAGGCGGGACCGCCCGTCGCTGCCAGCGCGGCCGATCAACTCATGTCGCAAATTGATCCGATGGTCAAGGAGGGGCGCCTGGAGGAAGCGGTGCAGACCGTCAGGCAGGCTATCGAGGCGGCGCGCGTCGACGCCGCTGAAATCCGTGCGCCTTACTACAAACTATTGAAGGCCGCCGGCCACACGCAGGCGATGGTCGACGAAGGCAAGCTGCTGCTGGATCAGTATGTCCAAGCCGCCCGAAAAAACGAAGCCTGCCAAGTCTATCTGGATTGCGCTTCGGTGACCGTGAACCTAGCGCTCACACCAACCATCCT
>JASFTA010000336.1:0-3794 GCA_050114115.1 Desulfobacterales bacterium
CGAAAGCGCTTTAACGCCCCTCTGATATAGATGTCCCCTTCATAGGTGGGATAGGGCCAGACCCCGCTTAAGACTTTCATCAAGGTCGATTTCCCCGCGCCGTTTTCACCGACCAGCGCCAAAAGTTCGCCGGAACGGGCTTCAAAATTGACCTCATCCAGCGCACGCACACCGGGGAAATCCTTTATGATATTCTTCATTTCCAATATGACTTCACCCATGCGAAGCACCTCCGTTTTATATTCGGCGTAGAATACAAAGCCCACTTTTTCTCTCGAAAGGTGGGCTTGGCAGTATCAACCTTTATATCGAAAAGGTGGTCTTAGACGTTATCCGAAATTACGTTGGCCCCCCTGTTTCGTCCCTTTGCGCCAAGGGAAGGATGGGGCGCGTATCGGCGATAACGGCGATTAAGCAGCAGGTCATTTTCATTTTCCATAGACTTGCGCTTTCGTATAAAATCCTTCCGCAATAATCGTGCTATCGAGATTTTCTTTTGTAATCGGTACAACCGGTGTAACGATGGTGGGTACATCCACAAAACCATTGTTGATCATTTTATCGGCGTTGATTGCCTCGCCTTTGGCAAGCTTTACCGCAATTTCGGCCGCGGTTTCCGCTAACGGCGTAATCTTTTTCCAGATTTCAACGGTTTGTTTACCCTGCGCCACATATTTAATATTGACCAGATCGGCATCCGAACCGGCGACAAACACTTTATCCGTATCGGCCATCCCCTGGGCATCCAAAGCCGCGATAACCCCTCGCGCCATGCCGCTGTTATTGCAAATAAAGGCATCAATCGCATTTCCGTGCTTGGTTAGCACGTTTTCCGCGGTGGCCATCGCTTTATCCGAAGACCACCCCTCATGGGCTTGCTTGGCAACCAATTCCAACCCCGCATTGTTCTCAATGATCTCGAGGGCGCCGCTACTCATGGCAATGGCATTGGAGTCTCCCGGTTGTCCCATAATCAAGGCGACCTTGCCTTCTGTTTTCCCTTTTTTGGCTTGGAACCATTTAACCATGGCCTGGCCCTGCAATTTCCCGACCGCCCAACTATCCTGCATGACCATGGCATCCAAGGGGCCGTTAACGAGCATGGAGTCATAGCCCACAACCTTTACGCCTTCTTCATTCGCCATTTTCACCATATTCCCGGCCGTTCCGGTATTGACCGGTTGCATCACGATAACCTTGCATCCCTTGGCCAGCATATTCTCAAATTTGGCCAATTGCATCTGTTCATCATTATTCGCGGAATCAAAATATACCTTGGCGCCCAAAGATTCGGCTTTCTGGGTGAATACCGCTTTATCGCGTTGATAGCGCTCTTCCTGCATCGTTTTTAAGATAAAGCCGACTTTAATGGTCTTGGCCACGGCTTGACCGTGAGAAACAAATGAGCCGGCAAAGATTGCCAATACCGCCACGACACCTAATTTGAACCATTTGTTCATCATCATATCCTCCTGTTTAATAGGTTGTTATATGTTGCCGTCAGGCCCCATCGCTTGCAAATTTAGGGCGATGGCCCAAGCACCGGCACCTGTCTACGGCTTGATCATAGAATCGCATTGATCGCGTTCGTTCTGGAAGGAACTTATCCGGTTCTCCAGAACCCGTAGGGTAATCGATCGTGACGTTGAGAATGACTGTAAATGTATGAATCTGGAAAAACGAACGGTTTTGACGCCGGGGTGCCCGGCTTTATTAAAAGCTTTTAAAAAGCTTTTCAAAACCAATTAATAAAGTCAAGCTAATTTTATGTATTTTACAATTTTCGTCTGGGGAAATGGCTGATTCCCTTCAGTAGAGGATCCACCTTTGGTTACCGCCCCAATTCCTTTAAGTTTTCAAGGTCGATTTGAACAATCACCCCCGCCAAGGGCCCAATATGCCAACGACCGCCGTCAACCGCTACCAAAACGGTATCGAATATCCGGGTCAAAATAAAAAAATAACAGCATCGTTCGAAAAATTGGATCCCGCCGTTTGGCAGGGAACGGCTATCGCCGAAACCGAGAAAGCAATGTCGCGGTACTTTTTGCTTGACTTTGACAAAATTTATAAAATAGTTTAAAAAAGTCTTTAAAAAGTCGGGGCATCGTCCGTTGCGCTTGCTGAAAAGATGGTTTCGTAATAGTCATGTTTCGGACGGTCTCGAAAAAAGTTCGAGCGCAAGGCTTGCGAATTCCGAGGAATGAAGCGTACTTACCGTACGCTGCCATGACGAGGAATGACGCGTAACGCCGATATCGGACTTTTTACGAGGCCGTCAGAAAAGCAAGGCGCCGTGTTCCGGACACACATTGAGGCTGGCAAGCTGTAATCAAAGGGAAATGATGTTGTGAAACCAAATATTATGAACCAGAAGGCTATCCGCAATGAAAAACGCAAAAGAATGTTGGGCCTGCTAACCTCTAATCGAGAACTGACCATCCCTGAAATTTCACGGGAGCTTGATATCAGCATTCCCACTGTCAGCAAGAATATCAATCAACTCAAAAGAGAAGGGCTCGTTGAAGAAGCGGGAGTCTCTTCGTCTAGCGGCGGAAGAAGACCGATGCTGATCAAGTTTGTTCCGGAGGCGTATTATTCTTTGGGAATCGAATTCTCGGCGGAAAGACACGTGCGGATCATTTTGACCAATCTGGACTCAAAAATTATTGCTGAGAGCAAGCTCCACGATCAAGATTTTGGTGATATTGATGCCCTAATGCAAGAAGTCCATCGTCAGGTGGGGAGTGTGTTGCTGGAAAGTAAAATTCCAGCACAGAAAGTATTGGGCATGGGGTTTTCGCTTCCTGGAACGACAGATGAAGAAACCGGATTGTTAAAAATTGCGCCTAATCTGATGAAGCGCTCAATCGTTAATCTTCGAAACGTTGATTTTACCAAATATGAGTCATTGTTTCGACTTCCGCTGTTTATTGAAAATGATGCCAACGCCGCGGCCATGGCCGAGCTTTCCCTCGGGATTGCCAAAGTTATGCAGAACCTCGTGTTTCTTTCGATTATGCCCTATGGCATCGGGGGGGCCATCGTCGTCGGGGGCCAGATTTACCAGGGGAAAAATAAGCGTGCGGGCGAATTCAGTCATATGAAGATCGCATCACAGGACCGGAGATGTTTCTGTGGCCGGCGTGACTGCTGGGAATTATATGCCTCGCTCAATGTCCTGGGAAAAATGTATCAGGAACATACCGGCAAAACGATATCGTCAGTCAATGCCTTTTTTGATTGTTTAAAGCAAAACGAGCGGGCCGCGGTAGAAGTATTCGATGGCTATTTGGATCATCTGGCCATCGGGATCCAAAATATCATTCTGATCCAGGACCCGCACTATGTGATTATTGGCGGCATCCTCAGTTTGTTTGAGGAGTTTTTCCTCGAACCGTTACAAGAGAAGGTGTTTGTCGAAAATAGTTTTTATGACCGCGCCGATGTCAAGATCATGTGTTCGACCCTAAAAGAAGACGCATCCATACTGGGGGCCTCTCTGCTGCCCCTTGAGAGGGTTTTCTCCTTGCATGGGGAGCTAACCAGGGTGGCTTGAAAACGTTCTGTCCAGAATTGACGCGGCGATCCCATTCGGAATATTTAAAGTGGTTTCAAAGCCTCAGGTCGCCTTCGAGGGGCCCGCTCAACCGAGGCGGGATTTCACGCCTGTTATAAATTTTTTTTGTTGGTGCCCAACCAGCGCCGCCGGATAAAAACGTGCAACCGACTAAATGAGATACGCGCTTTTTGAAGAAGGCCCTGACACTGCCATCGGGCGTTAAAGGAAGGGT
>JASFTA010000337.1:0-3779 GCA_050114115.1 Desulfobacterales bacterium
GCACCGTTGCCCCAGCTGTTGTAGGGTGCTGCCGCATCGGCCTGAAACCAGTGCGCGAAGGCCGCACCGAAACCGCGGTTGGGATAGGCCCGGGCTAGCATCCGGTAGGCTTGGCCGTAATCCCGCTTCTCAAGGATGGCCTGTGCCGTGGCCACGGTCAGCACCGTGTCGTCGGTAAAGCGTGAACCGGCGGAGAAAAGCGGGAAGGTGGTTGTTTTAATCGGACGGGCCTCGTAGACGGATCCGATGATGTCTCCGGCAATGGCGCCGAGCATGAGAAACCTCTCGTATCGTGGATGGGCCGGATTGGCATTCCCGCCGTGTTAAGGAAGCGGATTGTTTTCCGGGCCCGGCGGATGGCCACTTACGGGCGATTCAGGCTTTTTTGGCCGCCAGGCGGGGTACGTCCTGCCCTTCCATGGGCCCGTGGACGATGCCCAAGCTGGCGCGATGTCCGAATGACGCCCGCAAGAGGAAATAGGCCGTGGCGATCAGAAAGATGCTGGCGTGGTGTTTGACAAATTGCGGGTCATCGGTTGACGGCACGGCTCAATGGGAACGGGTCGGCCGACTATGTGTAAAACCGGCATCGGCCGATTGCATTTTCATGGTTTAGACAACATAATGGACATAAACATCGTGAATGCAACAGGACGCTTTTGCGACACGCTTGGTGATGCGGCCGCCGCGGCCGGAAAACACCAGGCCTGCCAGGGCCACGTATATGCGCAAAGTACACGTCGTCACGCTGGTGTTGATGATTATCGGGGGCGGTTACCTGGCTTTTGTACCCGCTCCCATCGACTCGGCGGCCTACCGCCCTCCACCGGCGCCGGCCATGACCGGGGTTTTGGCCCCCAACGCGGCGCTCAAGGGCGCCGAGCTTCTCGGGCAGGGACAGATCAACGGTCCGGAAGACGTGGGTGTCGACGCCCAGGGCCGTGTCTATGGCGGGACGGAGGACGGGCGCATCCTGCGTATCGGTATGCAGGGGGAGGTGGATGTCTTGGCCGAAACCGGCGGGCGCCCCCTGGGGATGCATTTCGACCGTGCGGGTCGGCTGATCGTCTGTGATGCCGACAAGGGATTGCTGGCCGTCGATCCCCGCGGAGAGGTTGAAATCCTGTTGACCGCCGTCGAGGGCCGCCCCCTGGGATTTGCCAACGATCTCGACATCGCGGCCGACGGCACGATCTATTTTTCGGACACCAGCTATCGCCATCGCCAGGAAGATTATCTGCTCGACGGCCTCGAGGCCCGGCCCCATGGGCGTTTGATCCGTTTCGACCCCACCAGCGGGCTCGCCGAAGTGCTCCTGAAGGACCTTTATTTCGCCAATGGGGTGGCCCTGTCGCGTGCCGAGGACTTTGTGCTGGTCTGCGAGACGTTTCGCTACCGGATCATGCGCTACTGGCTCCGGGGACCCCGCCGGGGGCAGCACGAAATCTGGGCCGATAACCTGCCGGGTTTCCCGGACGGTATTTCCGCTAACCGTCGGGGGACCTTCTGGCTGGCGATGTTCACGGTGCGCAAGGATCTTCTCGATCGCATTCATCCGCATCCCTGGATCAAGAACCTGATGGCCCGCCTGCCGCGCGTCATGTGGCCCCGTGCGCGCCCTTACGGTCTCGTGCTGGCCCTGGACGAAGACGGGCGGATCATCCGCAGCCTGCACGACAGCGACGGCGACCATATCCAGATCGTGACCTCCGTTCAGGAGCACGGCGGGTTCATCTACATGGGCAGCCTGACCGGTGATCGGATCGGCCGTCTGGCACTTGATGATCTTTTTTAAGTACATGCCTGCCCGAGGACGGAAGCTAATGGTCAGCGAAAACATGGGAAGCATTTGCGTCCTCCGCCGGTGGCACCCCGCCTGCCGGCTAAAGCGCTGCGCTATCGCGAGGCGGACCCGGGAGCGATGACGCTCCAGGACCAGACGCCGAACCCGGGTGCCGCGGTCCCGGAGCGGAAAGCGAGTGACGCGCCATGAAAGCACTCGCCCAGCGACGCAGCATCTTGATCATCCTGGAACTCGTGAAGACGGCCGCACTGGGGGCTTACGGCTTTTTGACGCTTTTACGGCGGGAGCAAGGTCATGGTTGAAACGGCGGCCCCCTTGCTGACGGACACCCATACCCACATCGGCGATGAATCTTTCGACGCGGATCGGGAAGCCGTTTTGGACCGCGCGGCGGCGGCCGGCGTCGCCGCGGTGATCGCCGTGGGCGAGGATCTCGCGGATGCCGAAAAGAACGTGGCCCTGGCCCGGGAATTTCCAATCCTGAAACCTGCGGCCGGGCTGTATCCCACCCATCTCGATCGGGAGGCGGCCGAAGCCCTGTGCGCCTTTATTCGCCGTCATCGCGAGCGGCTCGTGGCCGTGGGGGAAGTCGGGCTGGACTTCTGGGTCGTAAAGGACGCCGCGCAAAGGCAATTGCAGCGGCGAATCTTTACGGGTTTCATCGATTTGGCGCTCGAACTGGACCTGCCCCTGAACGTGCACTCGCGTTCGGCCGGGCGGCATGCCGTGGAACTGCTGATGGCACGCGGCGCCCGGCGCGTTCAGATGCATGCCTTTGATGGCAAGATCACGGCCGCCCGCCCGGCCCTCGAGGCGGGTTACTTCTTTTCGATACCCCCATCGATCGTGCGGTCCCGCCAGAAGCAGAAGCTGGTCCGCCACCTGCCCCTTGAAGCCCTGCTGGTGGAAACCGACTGCCCGGTGCTGGGACCCGATCCCCAGGTGCGCAACGAGCCGGCCAACCTGACCATTGCCATCGCGGCCATTGCGGAAATCAAGCAGGTGCCGAATGAACAGGTGGTCGCGTCGGTGGTGCGCAACACCCGCGTCCTTTATGGCGTTTAACCGGGCATCACCGTAAAATAAAGAACAGAGTGGCCTCGGTCAGGCCCCACAACCCCGCAACCAGGTTTACGACCAGAGGGGAAAGGCCCCCTCCTGCGACAAAGCGGCCATGCGTGCTTCCAGTCGGTTCATGAACGCCTGGCGGTCGGCCGACCCAAAGAGGGCTTCCCCCACAAACACATCGCAAAAGAACGGCACCAGAAGTCTTTCGCCTTTGGGCAGGGCCTTGCCCAGACCGTGGAGCAGAATCGGTGTCACCGGAACGTCTGGAAACCGTTCGGCCAGCTTGGCGATGCCCCCCTTGAATTCGGCCAGTTTTTCAGGCGCCCCCCGACTGCCCTCGGGAAAGAAGATCAAAACCTGCCCGGCTTCCAGCGCCTGGTAGCAGGGGCTCAGCAGATCCTCATCCGGTGTGTCCCGCTGGCGCTTGATGGGCAGAATCCCCACGATGTTCAAAGCAAACCAGGCCTTGCCGGCCGTGACCAGGAAATAATCAGCAGCGGCCACCGGCCGGACCCGGCTGAGCAGGCGCGCCGGCAGCAGGGTGATTAACACCATGGTGTCCAGATGGCTGTTGTGGTTGGCCACGACGATGGCCGGCCCCTTGGACGGCAGGCGTTCGCGATGACGCACGTTGAGTCCCAGCACGACCAGAACCACCAGTCGCACGACGACGCGGTAGAAGAGAAAGCGCAGCAGGCGGGTGATGATTTCCGTCGTGGTCATCAGTAGTAGAAGTAGTAAATGAAATGGAAAAAGAGCGGCGCCGTGTAAGTCAGGCTGTCGATACGGTCCAGGATACCACCGTGTCCGGGCAGCAGATTGCCGCTGTCCTTGACCCCGATATCGCGCTTGATGGCCGAAATGGTGATATCCCCCACGAAACCGGCCGTGCTGATGAGGATGCCGG
>JASFTA010000338.1:0-3778 GCA_050114115.1 Desulfobacterales bacterium
AGGCCAGGCTCAGGTCGGTCTGACTGATAAAGGGCTTGGTGGGAACAACCTCGATCTTGCCCGGACGGGGTTCCTGATGGTAGCGCAGGGCCTCTTCGTCGTAACGCATGCCACGCTCCTTTCGCTGGAAGAAAAAATCGATTTCAGGATGTTCGGGAATGGGCAGACTATGCGTCCGGAATTAGAAAAAGGCAAGCGTCGCCGGGTGAACAAGCAGTGTTTCTCGGGGTCGGCGTCGCTCTCTGAATCGTTAGCGGCTGCACATCGGGGTCGGTATCGCTAGCGGGATCGGTATCGATGGGTGGCCACCACAAATTCGATACCCGATACCGATACCGACCCCGATATCGAAATCGGACTCAAGACTCTGGTGACCAGGCCGTCACACGAGGGTTGCGCCAGAGGTTCGATATCAAGGCTTGCGAGGCCTGAGGAGTGAGGCCTACTCAAGTACGCCGCAGCGAAGAGCGCCGAAGCGTAACGCGGAGATCGGGCTTCTGGTGCAACCCTATCTACTTGCGGTTGCGCAGCCGGTGCCGCTCACTGGCCGCGAGAACCACCTTGCGCAGACGGATGGACTGGGGGGTGATTTCCACCATTTCGTCTTCACGGATAAAGTGCAGGGCCCGCTCCAGGGTCATGGGCTTGACCGGTGAGAGAATCACGTTTTCGTCCCGGCCGGCGGCGCGCATGTTGGTCAGCTTCTTCTCTTTGCAGGGATTGGCATTGATGTCCGTGGCGCGATTGTGCTCCCCGAAGATCAGGCCCTCGTAGACCGGGTCGCCGGGTTCGATGAAGAGTTGGCCGCGGGGTTCGAGATTGAACAGGGCGTAGGCCACAGCCGCCCCGCGGCGGTCCGAGACGATCGAACCCGTAAAACGGCTGGGGAAGTCCCCGCGATAGGCGTCGTAGCCCGCGAAGTAGGCGTTCATGATACCGGTGCCCTTGGTGTCGGTCAGAAACTCGTCACGGTAGCCGATCAGGGCCCGGGAGGGTATACTGAAAATCATGCGCACCCGGCCGCTGCCGTGGTTGGTCATGCCGGTCATCTGGCCCTTGCGGGCCGAGAGCTTCTCGGTCACGATCCCCAGAAAGTTATCGTCGCAGTCGATGAAAAGTTTTTCCATGGGTTCGCGTTTGTGACCGTCGTCGTATTTGTAGATCACCTCGGGACGCCCCACGCTGAGTTCGAAACCTTCGCGGCGCATGGTCTCGATCAGGATCGCCATCTGGAATTCACCCCGGCCCTTGACCAGAAACTCTTCCCGGTTGTCCGTCGTTTCCACCTGGATGGCCACGTTCTTCAAGGTCTCGCGGTACAGGCGCTCACGGATACGGCCGGATTGGACGTAGCGGCCTTCCCGGCCGGCCAGCGGCGAGGTATTGATCGTAAACCGCATGGCCACGGTGGGTTCGTCCACCCGGATGCGTTTGAGGGCCCGGGGCGCTTCGCGGGTGCCGATGGTATCCCCGATGGCCACATTTTCGATCCCCGAGAGCACGATGATGTCCCCCGGTTCGGCCGTTGCGACTTCTTTCAGGCCCAGGCCTTCGTAGACCTGAAGACGGGAGACCTTAAGCGGCCGCTGGGCCGCGTCGGCCCCCAGGCATACGAGACTGTCCTTGTGGCGCGCCCGACCGTTGGCCACCTTACCAATGGCCAACCGCCCCAAATAGTCGGAATAGCCCAGATCGGAAACCAGCATCTGGAAGGGGGCCTGCGGATCGTAGGCCGGCGCCGGCAGTTCCGCCACGATCATATCGAGCAGCGGATGCAGGTTGACGCCTTTTTCCGCCGGTGTCAGCTGGGCCACCCCGTCCCGGCCAACGGCGTAGAGATAGGGAAAGTCAAGCTGATCCTCGCTGGCGTCGAGGTCGATGAAAAGATCGTAGATCTCGTCCAAAACCGCCTCGGGCCGTGCGTCCTGGCGATCGATCTTGTTGATCACCACGATAATGCGGAGACCGGCGGCCAGGGTTTTCTCCAGCACGAAGCGGGTCTGCGGTAGCGGACCCTCGGAAGCATCCACCAACAGGATGGCGCCGTCGGCCATGGAAAGGGCGCGTTCGACCTCACCCCCGAAATCGGCATGCCCGGGGGTGTCGATGATATTGACCTTGACGTCCTGCCAGTTTATCGCGCAGTTCTTGGCCGCAATCGTAATGCCCCGCTCACGCTCCAGGTCCATGCTGTCCATGATGCGTTCATCCACGGCCTGATCTTCACGGAAAAGGCCGCTCTGGCGGAACATGGCGTCCACCAGCGTGGTCTTGCCATGATCGACGTGGGCGATAATGGCGATATTGCGAATTTTTTCGTTTACGATCAAACGCGGCCTCTACAGCAACAGGGTTGAAGTGGAACACGCCCTATAGGCCATTTGGGCCGGATTGTCCACAGACGTTTCCCGAGGCTCGGAACGAAACCCTGCCGGGTATCGATCAAGCTGTTGGGCCAGGTCACGCGTTTGGCAGGGCAAAAAGTGAAGATCTTTTTTCGAGATGTCGGGATTAATGGTCCGCATGGACCGACGGGAGGGGCTAACCGGTCGACGTCCGGGCATCCGGCCGACCGCCCCCCGCATCAGGGGCTGGCCGCTCCAGCTCACGGCGCACGGCCATGGCGATTTTTTCGAGGGTGTAGGGTTTTTTGAGGTAGGTACCGACCCCCAGACGCTGGATCTCCCGAAACCGTTCTGACTCGGAAAATCCGCTGGCCACGATGGCCCTCTGGCCGGGGTGGTGCTGGATGATGCGGCGGTAAGTCTCGCAGCCGTCGATACCGGGATCCATGATCATGTCCAGAATCAGGATGTCGACCGTTGATTCCCTGAGGAAGTCCAAAGCTTCTTCCCCGGAAGACACGGTGTTGACGGTGTAGCCCAGCTTGCTCAGCATGCGGGCGGCGATCTCGCGCTGTTCGGCCACGTCGTCCACCACCAGGATCTCTTCGCTACCGCGATAGTCTTCGATTGTCACCCGCCGGGGCACCGCGGTCATCTCCAGCCGTGTAACCGGAAGATACAGGTCGAAACGCGTGCCCCGGCCTTCGGCACTGTGCACGTCCACAAAGCCGCCCAGGTCTTTGATCGTCGACCAGACCACGGTCATGCCCAGCCCGGTGCCGCTGCGGCCCAGCTGCTTTTTAGTGAAAAAAGGTTCGAAAATGTGCTGGCAGTCCGCGGCATCGATCCCGACCCCGGTATCCTGAACCGAGAGAAGCACGTATTCGCCATCGGTGATGGTTTCATAGCCCTTCAGGGGCTGGTCGATATAACGGTTGGTCGTGGCGATCGTGATTTCGCCCGGCACCAACAGGGCCTCGGCGGCGTTGGCCACCAGATTCATGATGGTCTTGGTAAGATGCACCGCCGGTGCCAGAACGTTCAGGAGATCTTCCTCCAGAGCGGTGGTGATGCGCACATGGGGATGCGCCTGCCGCAGCGATAGACATTCGGGCGAATCCAGGTATTCGCGCACCAGCGTGTTGAGATCCAGAACGGTCTTGTCGGCCACACCGCGCCGGGCCAGGGTCAACAGATCCTGAACCACGGCGGCGGCCTTTTCACCCGAGCTTTTGATCGTTAGAATTGGCGCGCGCAGCGGGCTATCCGCGGGCAGGTCCATCAGCACCAGTTCGGGATAACCCACCAGCCCGCTCAGGATGTTGTTGAGGTCATGCGCTACGCCGGCGGCCAGGCTGCCGATGGCTTCCATTTTCTCGGCCTGCTTGAGTTGGGCGGATAATTTCTCCCGGAATGCGATTTCACGTTCGATG
>JASFTA010000339.1:0-3751 GCA_050114115.1 Desulfobacterales bacterium
CAGTTCGAGCGAATCATCGTCTTCAGCCGAGGAATCGTCTGCACAGCCGGCGAACCTGTACCGGGATTTCAAGGACATCCTACTGCCCGGCGAGATGAAAGTCGATGACAGCCGTACTTACATCGTTCAGGGGCCGGGTCTGACCACCGGTATTCTGACCCTGAAGGGCTATGTGGAGCGCGATTCGCTGATCGACTTTTTCAAGAGCGCCATGGCACGCGACAACTGGACCGAACTGGCCTCGTTCAAATCGCCGTCCAAAAACACCAGCTCGATTCTCGTGTTCCAGAAAGCGGATCGCACCGCGATTATCAATATCAACGAGCAATCCTTTAGCACCTATGTGGAAATCGCGGTGGCGCCCATGTCGCCCAGCGCCGGCAGTGGGTTGATGCGGAACAACTAGAAACGGCTCAAAACGCCATCTGACGAACGATGGCAGTTCTTGGTCACTTCAATCGGCTGCCATGGCGGACCAGCCGGTTAAGCGTTTCAGTGGTGTCCCGGCTCGAAGCGTTGATGAATTTCTCGGGGGCAGCGACCGATAACCATGCACGAACCTTTCCAAGATAAGACCATCGCCCTGGGTGTCAGTGGCGGTATTGCGGCTTACAAAAGCGTTGAACTGCTGCGTTTGCTGACCAAGGCCGGGGGGCGCGTACGGGTGATCATGACCGCCAATGCCAAATGGTTCGTGGGACCCGGCACTTTCCAGGCCCTCTCGGGCCTGCCGGTCTGCACCTCGGTGTTCGAGGAGGGGGATGCCTCCATCCGGCACATCGACTGGGCCCGGGAAACCGACCTGGCCGTGATCGCGCCGGCCACGGCCAATATCATTGGCAAACTGGCCAACGGGATCGCCGACGATGCGCTTTCGACCTTCATGCTGGCCGTTACCACGCCGGTGCTGATCTGCCCGGCCATGAACACCCACATGTACGAGCACCCGGCCGTACAGCACAACCTGGACATCCTCCAAGGCTTCGGGCACCGGATCGTCGAGCCGGATGCCGGCAGCCTGGCCTGCGGCACGGTGGGGCCCGGTCGTCTGGCCGCCCCCGCGGCCATTTTCGAGCACGCGGCGGCCGCCCTCACGTCCCAGGATCTCAAGGGCCGGACCGTGCTGGTGACCGCCGGCCCCACCCGGGAAACCATCGACCCCGTGCGTTTCGTGAGCAATGCCTCCTCGGGCAAGATGGGATTCGCCCTGGCGCAGGCCGCCGTGCGGCGCGGGGCGCGGGTGATTCTCGTGACCGGTCCGGTGGCGCTGCCCGACCCCCTGCAGGCGGAGGTCCACCGGGTCGTCTCGGCCGCCGAAATGGCCGAATGCGTGTGGGCCCAGATGCCCGCGGCCGACATCATCATCAAGACCGCGGCCGTGGCCGACTACCGCCCGGTACAGGCCGAAGATCAGAAAATCAAGAAAACGGCCGACCGGCTGAGCGTTGACTTCGAACGCACCGCCGATATCCTCAAGACCCTCGGTGAACAGAAAGAAAAGCGCGTCCTGGTGGGTTTTGCGGCCGAAACCCAGCACCTGCAGGACAACGCCCGTCAGAAACTCGAGACCAAGAACCTGGACCTGATCGTGGCCAATCGCATTGGCGCGAGCGGATCCGGTTTTGCGGTGGACACCAACCGCGTGACGCTTTTTTTCCGCGACGGCCGGGAAGAGGGTCTGCCGCTGATGGCCAAGGACGCCCTGGCCCATGCACTGCTTGACCGGGTGGTCCCCCTGCTGCCTGCGGCCTGACCCTGCGGCCGGCACACCCCGCCTTGAAATATCAAGTAAACATAACGATATTAATGGATGAGGTTCGCCTTCCAAACAGTTGGATCGATCATAGGGAGGCGATGGACCGGGGAATCAAAGGTTTTTGCATATGGCGGACAATCCCATCGAGGTGCTGGACGATATCCTCTTCAGCTTGAAGCGGCAGCGGGATGACGGTCTGTCCGGCTTCGACTGCAGCGAGGAGGCTGCCGCGCGCTTGGCGCGGTGGGATACGCCCCTGCGCCACCGTTCGCCGTCGCTCGACGGTATCCGGGCCGAACTGGGCGACTGCCGCCGCTGTCCGCTGTGCGCGATGCGCACCCACATCGTCTTCGGGGTCGGCAACCCCAACGCCCAACTGGTATTCGTGGGCGAGGGGCCGGGGCACGAAGAAGACCGCCAAGGCGAGCCTTTCGTGGGGGCTGCGGGCGAGCTTCTGACCAAAATCATCCAGGCCATCAAACTGACCCGCGAGGTGGTCTACATCGCCAACATCGTCAAGTGCCGCCCACCGAACAATCGCAACCCCGAAGCCGACGAAATCAAAACCTGCCTGCCCTACCTGGAGCGGCAGATTCAAGCGATCGCCCCGCGCTTTGTCGTGGCCCTGGGCAAGGTGGCCGCCCAGACGCTTCTGGGGAGCCCGGTGCCGATCTCCAAACTGCGGGGGCGTTTTTACGACTATGGCGGTATCCGGCTGCTGCCCACCTATCACCCGGCTTATCTGCTGCGCAATCCGTCCGCCAAACGCGATGTTTGGCAGGACATGCAGATGCTCATGAAGGTCTATGACTATGACGCTTGAAAAACTGTGCCTGGCTGTTGTGATATTGCTGCTCGCGATGCCGCCCGCTGCAGCGGCGGCTCCGGGCGAGATCCGCATAATCGAGGTGGCCGACGCCATCGGTCCCGGGGTGGCCGTGTTCATCAAGGACAGTATTGCCGAGGCCGAGGACGACCAGGCCGCCTGCATCGTCATCGCCCTGGACACCCCCGGCGGCCTGGCGAGCGCCATGCGCGAAATCGTGATGGCCATCCTGGCCTCACGGGTGCCCGTGGTGGTCTACGTCAGTCCATCCGGGGCCCGGGCGGCCTCGGCCGGGGTGATGATTACGATGGCGGCCGACATCGCGGCCATGGCGCCCAGCACCAATATCGGGGCCGCTCACCCGGTGGGGGCCGGCGGACGCGAGATCGACGAGACCATGTCCGAGAAGGTGGTCAACGACATGGTGGCGCATGCCCGCAGCGTGGCCGAACAGCGCGGGCGCAATGCCGACTGGGTCGAAAAAGCCATCCGCGAGAGCGTGGCCGTGACCGAAACCGAGGCCCTGGCACAGAACATCATCGATCTGGTGGCCAAAGACATGGATGATCTGATGGCCCAACTCGAGGGTCGGGAAGTGGCCGGCAAGGGCACCCTGAACCTCAAGGACGCCCCCCGCAAGGTTGTGGCGGAAGGCCTGCGCGACAAGGTGCTCAAGGCCATCAGCGACCCCAACATCGCCTTCATCCTTTTTCTACTGGGGGCCGCCGGGCTCTACTTTGAGCTCTCCAATCCCGGGGCCATATTACCGGGGGTGATCGGCGGCATCTGTATGATCCTGGCGATTTTCGCTTTCCAGATGCTGCCCGTCAATTACGTGGGCATCCTCCTGATCGCGCTGGCCGTGATCTTTTTCATTCTAGAGATCAAGGTCACGAGCTACGGGATGTTGAGTGTCGCCGGCGTGGTGTCCCTTTTTCTGGGAGCCCTCATGCTCTACGAGGGCGACGACCCGAACGTGCGGCTTTCGTGGAGCGTGCTGATTCCCACGGTGGGGCTCATTTCGGCATTTTTCGTCACCGTGGCCGGGCTGGCCTTCCGAGCCCAGACCGCGACGACCCTGACCGGTCAGCGGGGACTGGTGGGCAAGATCGGGGTGGTCAAACAGGCCCTGAACCCCGAGGGCAAGGTTTTCGTTCACGGGGAGTTGT
>JASFTA010000340.1:0-3745 GCA_050114115.1 Desulfobacterales bacterium
TCTGCAAACCCGACTCGATCCGCTGACCTGCGACTTCTATCTCTGCGGACGGATGGAAATGATCCGTGACGCCATGCAGATCATCGATACGCGTTTTCCCGACGCCCGGGTCTATACCGAAGCCTTTTTCTAGTCGAGTTCGTCGGCCAGCGCCGCAACCCCATCCAGATCGAAATCTTCGGCCAGGCCGGCCAGACGCCGGCTCAGCGGTTGCAGATCTTCCGTCCGACCGACCAATTCTTCCGCGATGGCGTTCAGTGCGCCCACATCACCGATGTCCGCAGCCTCGCGGATGCGACCCGCGATTTCCCGGCGCAGATCGGGTGCCAGCCCGGCGATGGTCTCTCCGGAAGACGGCAGCGGGTCGTTATCCGGTGGCCGGCCCAGCAGGTCGGCAGCGGCGGCAACTTCCGCAAGGCTTTCCTCCAGACGGGCTTGCGCCGGATCGAGTTGGCCGGCTTCCGGCATGGCGGTCGCATTCTTTAACAGCGCTTCCATGGCCATGGCCGCCTTTTGAACCCGTTCCGCCGCCAGGTTGCCGGCGGCCCCCTTGAGGCTGTGAACGCGGTGACGGGTCTGTTCCAGATCCACGGCCGCCAGTGCTTGTCGGATCTCCACGGCCGCCTCCCGGCATTTGTCCGCAAAATCGATGATCAGTTTGCGGTACAGTTGCCGGTTGCCCTGCAGCCGCCTGAGCCCTGCGGCGATGTCGAATCCGATCAGGATATCCGGCAATTCGTCGGTGACGGCGACCGTCTCGGTTGCGGCGATCGGCAGGGGCGGCGCTTCAGCCGGCCGCTTCGGCGCGACGATCCATTGCTGCAAGGCCTTGAAGAGCTGCTCCGGGTCAATGGGCTTGGTCACGTGATCGTTCATGCCGGCCGCTCGACTTTTCTCCGCATCGCCGGCCATGGCATGGGCCGTCATGGCGATGATCGGCAGGTCCCGGAAATGGGGATCTTTTCGGATTTCCCGTGCGGCTGCGTATCCGTCCATGACCGGCATCTGAATATCCATGAGGACCGCATCGAAATCCCCCTGGCTTACGGCCTCGACACCCTGCTGTCCATTTTCGGCCAGGCGCACCACAACCCCCGCGCCTTCCAGGATTTCCTTGGCGACCTGCTGGTTGATGTCGTTGTCTTCCACTAGAAGCACCCGCGTGCCGGCCAGATTTACGATACCGCCTGTGGTGTCGGCCCTATACGCGTCGTCGCCATCGACGTCGGGAACCTCCCGGCTGAAGGCCTGAATGATGGTGTCAAAAAGAACAGAAGCGTTGACCGGTTTGATCAGAAAGCCGTCCAGTCCCACTTTTTCGGCCTGGCGCATGATCTCCTCACGCCCGTAAGCCGTGGCCATGACAATGGCCGGGATGGTCGGCAGGTTCGGGTGGGCCTTGATGCGCCGGGCGGCTTCGATGCCGTCCATGTGCGGCATCTTCCAGTCCATGACGACCAGTCTATAGGGCTGATCGGCGGGCGCATTTTCCAACTCGCTCAAACCTTCGGCCCCTGTGGCCGCCTGGCCCACCTCGAAGGAGAACGACTCCAGCATCTCACGGAAAATGTTGCGGCTGGTGGCGTTGTCATCCACCACCAGCACTTTCAAACCCCGCAGGTCGGCATGCGGTACGAACTGCTTTTTAGCCTTCTCGGCCCCCAGCGCAAAGGCGGCCGTAAAGATAAATCGGCTGCCCCGCCCGGCCTCGCTCTCCACCCGGATCTCCCCGCCCATCATGTCGACCAGTCGGCGGCTGATGGCCAGTCCCAGACCCGTCCCCCCGTATTTACGTGTGGTCGAGGTATCGGCCTGTGAAAACGACTGAAAAAGCTTGGCCTGCTGCTCAGGGGTCATCCCGATGCCCGTATCGCTCACCGTGAAGCGCAGCATCAAACGATCCGCCTGGCGGGATTCCAGAAGCGTCGACACCACGATTTCCCCTTTATCCGTGAATTTGATTGCGTTGTTGACCAGGTTGAGCAGCACCTGGCCCAGCCGCAGGGGGTCACCCACCAGAAACCGCGGCACATCCGCAGCCGTGGCGAAGAGCACTTCCAAATCTTTTTTCTCCCCGGCTTTGACCGCCACGAGGTTGCCCAGGTTCTCGAGCACGTCTTCCAGGTTGAAGTCCACAGCCTCCATTTCCAGCTTGCCGGCCTCGATCTTGGAGAAGTCCAGGATATCGTTGATGATGCCCAAAAGCGAATTGGCCGAGGACTGGATCTTGCTCACGTAATCCCGCTGTTTGGCCGTGAGCTCCGTCTTCAGCGCCAAGTGGGCCATACCGATGACCGCATTCATCGGCGTGCGGATCTCGTGGCTCATGTTGGCCAGGAAATCGCTCTTGGCCTGGTTGGCCTCATCCGCCGCCTGCTTGGCGCGCAGCAGCTCCTCCTGAAGATGCTTGCTCTCGGTGATGTCCCGCAGGGATTCGATGGCGCCGGTGATTTCGCCGGCCGTGTCATAGAGCAGACTGGCGGTTGCATTGATATAAATCCCGTCGTCGCCGAGATGAGGATGATAGCTTTCGGCCTTCAGGTTCTCGCCGTCCTTTTTTACCGTCAGGTATTTCTGTTTGAAAGCCTCATTCCACTCACGGACGAGATCGATCAAAACCGGACGGCGCTCGTCATAGAAAGGCAGCGCATATTCGAACTCGCCCTTGCCGACCATGTCGGCGGCCGATATCCCGGTGAGCTTTTCGATGGCCCGGTTCCAGGAAACCACGACCCCGTCACAATCCACGACCCAGGTCGGATCCGGCAGAAAATCGACGATCTGGGAGAGTTGCCGCTGGGAATCCCTGATTTTCTCCTCGGCCTGTTTACGTTCGGTGATATCCCGGGCCACGTGAACCACCTGCTGCACGGCACCGCCTTCGCCCTGGATAGGGAAAGTGGACACTTCCATGATCAACAGCTGCCCTTGCGGGCCGGAGTGGACGTGCTCGGTCATGCATTTATGCCCCGTCTGGGCGGTCTCCAGCATGGGGCATTCATGATGCGGCGGTCCACACATCTCCTTGAGGCCGTGGGTCGTCTCGAAGCAGGGTTTACCGAGAACCTCTTCCCGGGTTCGGCCGACTTCAGTCAGGAAGGCCTCGTTGGCATCGACGACGGCGCCGGTCTCGACGTCTATGATCGATATCGCGTCCGGGATGCTGTTGATGACCGTCTCCACGAATTCCTTCTGTTCGCGGATGGCCTCTTCCGCTTTTTTGCGCTCGGTGACGTCACGCACCGAAGCCACCACCAGCGTGCCTTCCCGGGTTTCGATGGGGCTCAGGCTGATGTCCACCGGCACCACGGAGCCGTCCTTGGTCTGGGCCGTAAGATCAAGGGCCTCGCCGATAATCCGCACGGTGGGCTGCTGGATATAGCGGCGGACCAAGGCCGGATGTCCCCCGCGTTTGGCTTCGGGCACCAGGATTTCGATCGGTGCACCCAGCAGCTCCGCGCGCGGGTAGCCGAACAAACGCTCGGTCTGGGAATTGACCAGCACGATAGCACCGTCCTGATTGACGATCACCATGGCGTCCGGCGCCGCCTCGAGCAACGCCCGGAAACGTTCCTCCTGCTCCTTGCGTTCGGTGATGTCCTCTTCCAGGGCCACGAAATGGGTGATCGCACCGGTCTCGTCGAAGATCGGTGCGATGGCGGCCCGTTCCCAGAACAACTCGCCGTTCTTGCGGCGATTGCGCAGTTCCCCCGCCCAGACCTTGCCGGCGTTGATCCGCCCTCGG
>JASFTA010000341.1:0-3743 GCA_050114115.1 Desulfobacterales bacterium
CTCGGGTTTTTCGGCCTCCGCGGAGGTACTCAGAAGGACCAGACCCCGCAGGCGGTCGGGATAGCGCAGGGCCATTTGCAGGGCCGCCATGCCGCCCAGACTGTGGCCAGCCACAACCGCCGCATCGATTTCAAGGGTATCCAGGGTGCGGGCCAAATCGTGGGCCAGGTCCACGACGGTCCAGTCGCGCGCCGGCGTTTCGCTGCGGCCGTGACCGCGAAGATCGGGGCAGACAGTGCGATACCCGCCGCCCAGGCCGGTCACGACATCGTCGAAGGCCTGGTGATCACACCACATCCCGTGCACCATCAAGATTGGGAATCCGGCACCACGCTCGTAGGCGTAAAACCGGATGCCGTCGGATTGAATCAAGTGGCTTGCCACGGGATGGTGCTCCTGCCCTTTTTGGTATGGGGGCGCGGGGTGGCGTTCCGGGCCTCTTTCAACACGCGGTTATGCCGGCGGTCGCAAGATGACTTTGACAGTTGACGCGCCGGACGTTTCGCCCCTATGGTGTTGTGTCGGCGCATGCCGCCATTTTAAGGTACACCATCGGAGGTTGCCATGAAAGTCTATTTTGACGACGCATTCTATCAGGTCTATACGTCCGATCCGGCGGCCGCGGCCGGACGGATGGAGGCGGTGGTTGCCGCCCTCCAGGATGAGTTCGCGTTCGAGACCATCCGGGCGGCCACCGAGATCGACATCCTGCGCGTCCACAGCCGCCGCCACCTCGAACGCGTCCGGGACGAGGGTGTCTTCGAGATCGCCGCCCTGGCCGCCGGGGGCGCCATTCAGGCCGCCGCCCGTGCCCTGACCGAACCGGCCTTTGCCCTCGTGCGCCCGCCCGGACACCATGCCTCCGCGGACAGCTGCTGGGGGTTTTGCTACTTCAACAACATGGCCGTCGCCCTGGCCCGGCTCAAGCAGGAAGGTTCGATTACCCGGGCGTTCGTACTCGATTTCGATCTCCACTATGGCGACGGCAACGTCAATATTCTGGGGGCGCTGCCCTGGATCACGATCGTAAATCCGGAGGCCTCCTCCGCCAAGCGCTATCTCAAGGAAGCCGAAGCGGCGCTGGCCGGTGAATCCTACGACATCATCGGGGTCTCCGCCGGTTTCGACAATCATGTGGAAGACTGGGGCGGTCTATTGGCCACCGATGACTACCACACCCTGGGAGGGATGGTGCGGCGGGCGGCGGAAAACCAACAGGCCGGGTGTTTCGGCGTCCTCGAGGGCGGCTACAATCATGACGTGCTGGGCTTGAACGTGCGGGCCTTTATTCGCGGGATGGACGCAAGCGCCGCGTAGCACCGAGCGCAGATGCTCCCGGCACTCACCTTTTTTAGGATTCCTTTTCTAAGGCATATAAATTTCAAATGGCAACAAGGTTTAACGGATATTGGATTTGTGGCGGTATTGCTTTAAAAGGGGTGATGCCCTAAAGCAGATAATGTCGTAAAAAGACATGATGCGGACGGTCTCGCAAAAAAGTTGGCGAGGCGGCATGAGATGCCCGTGGAATGAGGCGTGCGCCGATACGCCGCAATGACGGGGGCTGAAGCCTAACGCCGGTATCGGCGTCTTGGCGAGGCCGTCAAAGGATTCGATAAGGAGTATTCAATGGATCGCCGGGAGATGCTCGACACTTTAGCACAATACGACGGCTACTGGGATTTCGTGGTCATCGGCGGCGGTGCCACCGGTCTGGGGGTTGGCCTGGACGCCGCATCGCGCGGGTACAGGACCCTGCTGCTGGAACAGCACGATTTTTCCAAAGGTACCTCGAGCCGTTCCACCAAGCTGGTCCATGGCGGCGTTCGGTATCTGCGGCAGGGGAACGTCTCGCTCGTTTTAGAGGCGCTGCATGAGCGCGGACTGTTGATCCGCAATGCTCCGCACCTGGTGAGCCATCAGGCGTTCGTCGTCCCCATCTATGACTGGTGGGACGGGCCCTTTTACGGTGCGGGCTTGAAGGTCTACGATTTGCTGGCCGGGAAGCTGGGTCTGGGGCCCTCCAAGCACTTATCCAAGGCGGAAACCCTGGAGCGGATCCCCACCTTGGAATCGGATGGGCTGCGGGGCGGCGTGACCTATTTTGACGGCCAGTTCGACGATTCCCGCCTGGCCATCAACCTGGCGCAGACGATGGCCGAGCACGGCGGCACCCTCATCAACTATATGCAAGTGACCGGCCTGACCAAAGCCGGCCCCATGATCGACGGCGTCGTCGCCCGGGACATGGAACGCGGTGCCCAATACGAAATCCATGCGCGGGTGGTGGTCAACGCCACCGGCGTATTCACCGACAGCCTCCTGCGCATGGACAATCCCGAGGCGGAACCGATTGTGGCCCCCAGTCAGGGGGTCCACCTGATCCTGGACAAGGCCTTTCTCCCGGGTGATTCGGCGATTATGGTGCCTCAGACCGCCGATGGCCGCGTCCTGTTCGCCGTTCCCTGGCACGACAAGGTGGTGGTGGGCACCACCGACACGCCGGTACGGGAAGTAAGCCTGGAGCCGCGTCCCCTGGAAGAGGAAATCCAGTTCATCCTCGACCATGCCGCCCTGTACTTAACCAAGGACCCCACCCGGGAAGACGTCAAGAGCGCTTTCGCCGGACTGCGGCCCCTGGTCAAGGCGGGCGAGAGCGACAGCACGGCCGCCATATCCCGGGATCACTATCTGGTGATCTCGGAATCAGGCCTGGTGACCATCACGGGCGGCAAATGGACGACCTATCGTAAAATGGCCGAGGGCACCGTCAACCAGGCCCTGCTCGTGGCCGGTCTGAAGGAGCATCCCTGCGTGACCAAAGATCTCCGCATCCACGGCTGGTTGAAAAATTTCGATAAGAACGATCCGCTCCACTATTACGGCACCGATGCGATTCACATCAAGAAGATTGCCAATGCCGATCCCGCCATGGGTCAAAAACTTCACGCGGACCTTCCCTATATCAAGGCCGAAGTCATATGGTCGGTACGCGAAGAAATGGCCCGCACGGTAGAGGATTTTCTGGCCCGGCGAAGCAGGGCCCTGCTATTGGATGCCCAGGCCAGTATTGCGATGGCGCCCGAGGTGGCCCGCATCATGGCCGCCGAACTGGAATATGACGAACAATGGCAAGCGGAGCAGGTGACCGCCTACACCCATCTGGCCCGGGAGTACTTGCTGGCGTAGAAGCGGTTTCAAAAACAACACCGAGGGAGGCCCAACATGTCTAAGATCATCATGGCCCTGGATCAAGGCACCACGAGTTCCCGGACGATTCTTTACAACGCGCAGGGTGAGTCCATCGCCATGGCCAACGAAGAATTTACCTGTCACTATCCCCAGGCGGGTTGGGTGGAACAGGAGGCCGAGGACATCTGGCTAACCCAGAAGAACACCATGGACGCGGCGCTGGCCAAGGCGGGTCTGACCCTTGCGGATGTGGACGCGATCGGTATCACCAACCAGCGGGAAACAGTCATCGCCTGGCACGCCGAGACGGGCAAGCCGGTCGGCCGCGCCATCGTCTGGCAATGCCGCCGAACGGCAGACTATTGCGATAAGCTCAAAGCCGAGGGATTCGACAAGGTCATCCAGGAGAAAACGGGTTTGGTCACCGATGCCTAT
Organism: Desulfobacterales bacterium; assembly: GCA_050114115.1. Taxonomy (GTDB): domain Bacteria; phylum Desulfobacterota; class Desulfobacteria; order Desulfobacterales; family UBA5852; genus JABZFP01. Next base: position 3,628 of record JASFTA010000341.1, read on the forward strand.
TTTTCCGGATCCAAGATTCGTTGGATCTTGCGGAACAACGTCGAGGCCCGGGAGTTGGCCAACCAGGGCAAACTCAAAGTGGGCACCGTCGATAGCTGGCTTATCTGGCAACTGAC
>JASFTA010000342.1:0-3737 GCA_050114115.1 Desulfobacterales bacterium
GCCTTCATCGCAGACCGGCGTAGGGCCCGTCGTGAGCTTTGACACCCGCTGTATGCGGCGCACCCGTCAGCGATCATGGCCCCCCAACGTGCGTCCCGCCAGAAAGCAGCGCAGGGCCTGCTCCGTAGACTTCTCGAGCAACGCGGCGGCATCGGCCATGGACTGTTTCAGGGTCAGGGGACCCGGGGTAAGACTGAACACGGCATCCAGTCCCACGCTGTGCAGATCGCCCAGATCGTCGCCCACGCTGCCGGCAATGGCGATGCAGGGCACCCCGGCCGCCTGGGCGGCGCGGGCCACACCGGCCGGGGCTTTGCCGAAGACGGTCTGGAAATCGATCTGGCCTTCGCCGGTCAGGACCAGGTCGGCCCCGGCCAGCTTGTCGGCCAGCCCCACCAGATCGAGCACGAGATCCACACCCCGGCGAAGCTCGGCGCCCAGGAAGGCGTAAAGGCCGGCGCCCAGACCGCCGGCGGCGCCGGCCCCCGGAAGATCGCGCACATCCGCGCCCAACTCGTGTTTAATCACGTCAGCCAGATTGGCCAGCCCCTCGTCGAGAATGCGCACCTGCTCCGGCGTGGCCCCTTTCTGGGGACCGTAGACTTGCGATGCCCCGTTGGGGCCGCACAGCAGGTTGTCGACATCGCAAACCGCTTCGAAACGAACGCGCGTCACACGTGGATCGCGCCCTGACATGTCGATGCGGCGGATGCGGTTGAGTTCAGCGCCCACCGGTTCGACCGCAGCACCGTTTTCGTCCAGAAACCTGATCCCCAGGGCGGCCGCCATGCCGATGCCGCCGTCGTTGGTGGCGCTGCCGCCGATACCGACGCCGATGCGGCCCACACCTTTATCCAGGGCGGCGGCGATCAGTTCTCCGGTACCCTTGGTGGTGGTCTGCATGGGATCCCGGCGGTCTGGGGGCAAGAGCGCCAGACCGCTGGCCAGCGCCATTTCGATTGTGGCCAGATCCTGGGATTCGACATAGCAGTAAGTGGCTTCGACCGGGTCGAAACGCGGTCCGGTAACTGTGAGCCTGCAGGGGACGCCGCTCAAGGCTTCGATGGAGACATCCACCAAGCCGTCGCCGCCGTCGGCCACCGGCACCTGAACCGTATCGGCCGTGGGCATTGCGCGGCGCGTCCCGGAGGCCATGGCCCGGGCCGCCTCCGTAGCGGTCAGGCATCCTTTGAAAGCGTTGGGTGCCAGAACAACCTTCATCGTCTCTCCTGCGGGGGGTGGGTTTGCGTCAATATCCTTCGTCCGAGGCTTTGATGGCCGTCCCTCAATCGATCGCGATGATGCTGGGGGAATAATCCGCCGGCGGTTGGAATCCCAGCAGGGTCAGACAGGTGGCCGCCAGGCTGCTGATGCCCAGATCTTCAATGTCACTGAGCCGCAGCGGGATCCTACCGCCCGGATCGTAGATGTGCACCGGCACCGGGTTGAGCGAGTGCGCCGTCTTGGTTTTGATTTTGTTGCCTTCGGGATCGACGATCACTTCGCCGGTTTTCTTGTCGCGTTCGTACATGTCGTCCGAATTGCCGTGATCGGCGCTGACCACCAGAACGCCCCCGGCCTTGCGCACGGCCGCGACGATGCGCGCCAGGCAGAGGTCCACCGTTTCCACGGCGATGCGCACGGCCGCGAGGATGCCGGTGTGGCCCACCATGTCGCCGTTGGCGAAGTTGAGGCGGATGAAACGGTGATCGCCCTGGTGAATGGCGGCGACGACCCGGTCGGTGATTTCGGCGGCTTTCATCCAGGGCCGCTCTTCGAAAGGCACCCGGTCGGAGGGGATTTCGATGTAGTCCTCCAGGGCGTCGTCAAACTTGCCGGTGCGGTTGCCGTTGAAAAAATAGGTCACGTGACCGAACTTCTGGGTTTCGCTGATGGCCATCTGGCGGATACCCGCGTGCACCAGGTATTCCCCCATGGTGCGGTTGATGCCCGGCGGATCGACCAGGAATTGTTTGGGAATCAGGGCGTCGCCGTCGTATTGCATCATCCCCGCATACATCACCCCCGGCCGGGGGCCGCGGTCGAAATGCGCGAAGACATCTGCTTCGAAGGCCTTGCTGATTTCAATGGCCCGGTCACCGCGGAAATTGAAGAAGATCACGCTGTCGCTGTCGCGAATGACCCCTAAGGGATGACCGTCGCGGGCAATCACGAAGGGCGGCAGGTCCTGGTCGATGACATCCGGGTTCTCGCCGCGGTAGGTCTCGATGGCCTCGCGGCAGGAGGCGAAGGCGCGGCCTTCGCCGCGGGTGTAAATGCGCCATCCCCGGGCCACCATTTCCCAGTCCGCTTCATAGCGGTCCATGGTGATCTGCATGCGCCCGCCGCCGTCGGCGATGGCGTAATCGACCTTCTGCGCGCCGCACAGTTTGGCGAGAAAATCCTCCAGGCGATCCACATAGGTAAGCGCCGAGGTGGAGGGTACATCGCGGCCGTCAAGCAGCACATGCACGCGGGCCGTCTTGACACCGCTCCCGGCGGCCTCCGTCAGGAGGGCTTCCAGATGGTCGATGTGGCTGTGCACGTTACCGTCGGATAAAAGCCCGATCAAATGCAGGGTCGAATCGTGCTGGCGGACATTGGCGACCAGCGCCTGCCAGACCCGACCTTTGAAGAGGCGGCCCTCGGCGACGGCCCGGTTTACCAGGGCCGCGCCCTGGTCGAAGACCCGCCCGCAGCCGATGGCGTTGTGGCCCACTTCGCTGTTGCCCATGTCTTTGTCCGAAGGCATGCCCACGGCGGTGCCGTGGGCCTTGAGTCGGGTGGTCAGACTGTTTTGCGCCAGCCAGTCCAGGGTGGGGGTGGCGGCCTGGCGCACCAGGTCGCCCGCTTCGTGGCGGCCGATGCCGATGCCGTCCAGGATCGCGAGGACCACGGGACCGCGGGGGGCGTTGTACCCGGGTAATGGTTTTAATTTGTCCATCTGATTTATCTCCATCAGCAATATTTCGCGTCACATTATGGTATCTTGCATTGTTCTCCTGTATCCGGGGCTAAAAATGAATCTTTCAGTCCTTATCAGAACGCAGGGTCTTGAAGGCGTTGATCAGGCCGTTGGTCGAACCGTCGTGACCGGTGACGGTGTTGTCGTCATCGAGCTCGGGCTGAATCCGGCGGGCGAGCTGTTTGCCGAGTTCGACCCCCCACTGGTCGAAGCTGAAGATGTTCCAGATATAGCCCTGAACGAAGATTTTGTGCTCGTACATGGCGATCAGGCTGCCCAGCACCCGCGGGGTCAGCTGCCGGAACAGAATTGAATTCGTGGGCCGGTTGCCGGCGAACACCTTGTGGGGCAGGAGGGTTGCTATTTCGGCTTCGCTTTTTCCGGATTGTGCCAGGCCCGCCCGGACCTCCGCGGCGTTTTGCCCGTTCATCAGGGCTTCGGTCTGAGCGAAGAAGTTGGACAGCAGGATGTTGTGGTGCCGGCCAAGAGGGTTGTGGCTTAAAGCCGGGGCCAGAAAATCGGCCGGGATGAGCTTGGTGCCCTGGTGAATAAGCTGGTAGAAGGCGTGCTGACCATTGGTGCCGGGCTCACCCCAGAGGATCGGACCGGTCTGATAGTCGACCGGCTGGCCGTCGCGGCTTGTGGCCTTGCCGTTGCTCTCCATGTTGCCCTGCTGGAAATAGGCCGGAAAACGGTGCATGTACTGGTCGTAGGGTAAAATCACTTCGGTTTCGGCCCCGAAGAAATTGTTGTACCAGATGCCGATCAGCGA
>JASFTA010000343.1:0-3736 GCA_050114115.1 Desulfobacterales bacterium
TGATAGGAGCAGGGTTATCGAGAAAATCCTCCGATTTTCAGGCTTTGAGACCAGACACATTTTTATATTTTCCACGGAAAAAAATGGTTCCACAATACTCTCTCTGATGACACCAGATGTCGCATCGCACGCGGTAACGGAGGTTTTAACCCGAAAAGGATGGCTAATTGTCGATTCCAATGCGCCTTGGGTATCAACCGATAAAAACAATCAACCGCTATCAATTGGCAGGATCCGACGAAGCATCGATAACGCCGTTCGAATCGATTGGCATAAAGAACCACCGGCGGACATCTATACAAAACCATTTGCTTCTGTTTTCGGGTTGTACTCGCGACACGGTCTTTTTTATCCTCCCTATAACTTTATACCTGATATTAACTATGACGAATTAATTCAAAATGTCCTGCCAGGCGCCGAGCCTCATTAACGTCCTTAGCTACCCACATATAAACTTCCCCTTTAGGGTTAGTGAATCAGCCAGGATCATCTGAATATGAAAATCGCAGAAATCTACGCCAAGTTCGAGCAAATCGGCTGCCTCACCTTTGCGACCATTGACGGCGGCTACCCCCAGACACGCATTGCGCACCTGTTTGCCTACGACCATGAAGGGCTGTATTTCCGCACCATGACCACTTTCTGCCTGCACCGCGCCTGGGGGGAGGTGTATGATTTCGACTTTGAGATGGAAAACCGCTCGCATAAATTGCTGCGCACCGGCTTCAGCTTTGGCGGCCAGCCAATCCCGGAAAGGGGCATGCGCATCAATGAAGACTGCACCGCCTGCGGCGAGTGCCGGGAAAACTGTTCCTTCAAGGCCATTTATCAAAAAGATGACCTTTGCATAATCGACCTTGCCAAGTGCGATGTATGCGGCGACTGCTATACGGTCTGTCCGGGCGCTGCGGTCGATATCGTTATTGAAAGCCCCAGTTAAATTCCACCAATGCAAGATTGGAGAACCATTTGCCAACCAATTGCGTATTGATTTAATGGCCTTGATCGAAGAACTTAAAGACCGAAATTCATCGTGGTCAACCAAGAAAGCGTCTCCTACCGATTGCCGCGTTGATGCAAGCCAAGGGTTTTTGACTGGCAATAACTTTCCGAAGGCGGGGCCATGTGACCGGTAAAATGCGAGATCCCGAGCAAGTGTACCAGGAGCTTGAAAAACTGCCCTCCGATCTTTTCAATTTTCCCTTCTGGCCGGACCTATGTGACCGACTACGCGATGAAATCGCGGTCCTCGGCTCTGGTATGAAAGAGCAGGACAAACCCATACTCGGCGCTCTTACATTTTTTGGCAGGGGCCTGTCGGAAAGCGGTCTGCCGGAGCAGGTGGCGGAGATCGTTTTCGGCGACAAAACCCTGGTCTTCGACGTGAGCGATCGAATTCGAGGGGAAGCCTTTGTCGGCGACGCCCTGAGCGGCTCCCCGCCGGGATTCGATCCGCCTGAACGTGAAACCCTGGCGGCCTTTATCAGGCGCCGAGGGTGCGGCGTGATCGTCTGCGAAAATCTGCAGGCTTTCGATGTCCGCGCGATCGATACCCTGGCCGGCATCTGCGACACCGGCAAGGCTTATGAGGCCGGCCATTCCGACTCATGGGTTCCCGCTGAAAACATCATCGTCATCGCAACCGCCGCCGTGCGACTGCCGACCATCAGGGAACTGGCCGGGGCCGGTTTGAAATTGAACGATGCCGCATGCGCAAAAGATCCACGCTACCAAACAGCGTTTTCCGGAGCGCTCTGGCGGGACCTGTACCGACGCTACCCTGACCATCTGCGCCCCTGGGTCTACGCCCGGTTTCAACACCGCCTGGACAAACATCTCTGGCCGCGTTTCAGGGAATTGTTACAGGAAAACCGCCTGGACGAATCCCTTGTGGACTAGGAAAGCCCCGAAACCTCGGTCTGGCTGCCAGGCGCCGAACCGGCTACCGTGGTTGACAACCGCCAGGTTGTCGATGACGTCCGAACCATCATGGCCCGTATCGCCGAAAGATCGGAAAACCGGCCGGCATCCTTTTCAACGGATGTCTTCATCAGTTACCGGACCATTCGCAACGCGCAGGATGCCGAAGGGCTCGCCAAAAAGCTACGTGAACAGGGACTGACCGTCTGGCTGGACAAAGATTCACTGAATGTCCCCGCTGACGCCGATCTGAATATCAAGGCGGAGCTGATTCTCAAACTGACGGCCGCGGTCCGCGCCTCGCGGTGCATGATCGCCTTTGCCGCCAGCATGCAGCCGTTTCGTCTTCCGGCAGGATACACCGAAGAGGATGCTCTGCGCCGTGGGCTCGCCATGCGGCAAGATGCCTCGCTGATCGCGTGGAACTGGCAGAAGCTCGAAATCGATCACGCCGCCGATGTCTTGATCATCGACACGACCATAAATAATACCTATGTCATTCAGGACGGCCGGGTGAACCCCTCGTTCGGCTACCGCCGCTTCACCGGTATCGAGGCAATGTGGAACATCGTCTGTGAATTCTTGGATACGGTCGTGCGTCTCCGCAGACGGTAGCGCCGTCCGCATCCAGGAGGGCGTCCGGCGCAACACAACGGTCAACAACCAAAACCCCTTCTTTCAACCTTGCAAGTGAGAGGTTCCTATGCGCCTCATCGACGACAAGACCACCGATTTCGATCGGCTGCGGCAAACTTTCCAATGGCAAATCCCGGAAGGGCTCAATATTGCCGAACGGATCTGCGACCGGCACGCCGCGCAGGCCGACCGGCCGGCCCTTTACTGGGAAAACCAGTCCGGGGACAGGGCCGTGTATACCTTTGGCCAGATCAAAGCGCTGTCCAACCGCCTGGCCAATGCGTTGACAGGCCTGGGCGTGAAACCGCAGGACCGCGTGGCCATCATCCTGTCCCAGCGCGTCGAGACCGCGCTGACCCATCTGGCCTGCTACAAGATCGGCGCCATCGCCCTGCCATTGTCGATTCTTTTCGGCCCCGATGCGTTGTCTTACCGGCTTGCGGACAGTGGCGCCGCCGTCGTCATCACCGATGCCGCGCAACTCGAGGTCATCCAGGCGCTGCAGACGGAACTGCCGGATCTCAAACATGTGATCGGTGTGCACTGCGGCGTCTCGGACGCCGAATTTTGGCACCTGCTCGAACAGGGTGCAGATCGGCCTCCGGGTGTGCACACCCGGGCGGACGACCCCGCTCTTCTGATCTACACCTCCGGCACCACCGGGCCACCCAAGGGCGCCCTGGTGGCGCACCGCGCGATCCTGGGCAATCTGACCGGATTCGAACTGTCCCACGACTTCTTCCCCCAGCCGGGCGATCTTTTCTGGACACCGGCCGACTGGGCCTGGACCGGCGGATTGTGGGATGCCCTGCTGCCGGCCTGGTACTACGCCAAACCGGTGCTGGCCTACGAAGGCGGTAAATTCGATCCTGAAAAAGCATGCGATCTCATGGGCCGGTATAATGTGCGTAATGCCTTCATTCCACCCACAGCCCTGAAAATGATGCGCCCGCTAAGCGGTATCCGGGAGAGGTACGGCCTTAAGCTGCGATCGGTGATGTCCGCGGGCGAATCGGTGGGGGAGGAGTTGATCCACTGGGGGCGTGAGGCCCTGGGGCTCACCATCAACGAAATGTGGGGCCAGACCGAATTCAATTACCTGGTGGGCAATTGTGCGGCGATCATGGCAGTGCGCCCCGGCTCCATGGGAAAACCCTATCCCGGGCATACGGTGGATATC
>JASFTA010000344.1:0-3733 GCA_050114115.1 Desulfobacterales bacterium
GGAGCAGAATGCGGATATCCTCGAAATGCAGGCCCGTGGTGGGCTCGTCGAAGATGAGCAGCGAGCGGCCTCCGGATTTCCGCGTTTGGCGCGGGGCCAGAAAACGGGAGAGCTTGAGGCGCTGGGCCTCGCCCCCCGAAAGGGTGTTCAAGGGCTGTCCCAGCCGCAGGTAGCCCAACCCCACCGTGGCCAGGGGGTTCAGGGCGGCCGTGATCCGGCGGTGGTCGGCGAAGAATGCCAGGGCCTGATCCACGGTCATGCGCAGGATTTGATCGACATTGCGGTCCCGGTAGCGCACGGCCAGGATTTCCGGCTGGAAGCGCCGGCCGTTGCATTGGGGGCAGGCCACATAGACGTCCGAGAGAAACTGCATCTCGATCTTTTCGAATCCGTCGCCCTTGCAGGTTGCGCAGCGTCCGCCGTCCACGTTGAAGGAGAAGTGCCCCGGCCCGAAGCCCCGTTCGCGGGCATCGTCCGTGGTCGCCAGCAGGCGTCGGATGGGATCCATGGCCTTGGTGTAGGTCAGGGCGTTGGCCCGCGGTGTCCGGCCAATGGGGCGCTGGTCCACCAGGGCCACGTCGCCGACGAGATCCGTGCCCCTCAGGGCCTTGTGGCGGCCGGGCCGGCCCTGGGGGTCCCCCAGAGCCTGCTTGAGGGCCCGGTAGAGGATTTCCTCGGCCAGGGTGGATTTGCCCGATCCGGAAACCCCGGTCAGGCAGACGAAAAGCCCCAACGGGATCGAGACATCGATGTTTTTGAGATTATGCTGGGCAGCGGATTGGATTGTCAGCTGGTGCTTTTTATGCGGGCGGCGGCGCCGGGGCGGCATGGGGATCACCCGCCGCCCCCGGAGGTATTGCCCGGTGAGCGAGCCGTTGATCCCGCTGGTGGGCCCAAAATATTGAATTTGGCCGCCCTTCTCGCCGGCCCGGGGCCCCAGGTCCAGGGTGTAGTCGCTGGCGCGGATGATGTCCGGGTCGTGCTCCACCACGATCACCGTGTTGCCCAGCCGGCGAAGGCCCTGAAGGATGCCGATCAGGCGGTGGTTGTCGCGGGGGTGCAGCCCGATGCTGGGTTCGTCCAGCACGTAGAGGGTATTGACCAGAGAGGATCCCAGGGCCGAGGCCAGGGATACGCGCTGGACCTCCCCGCCCGAGAGGGTGCGCGACTGGCGGTCCAGGGTCAGGTAGCCCAGGCCCACGTCCTGGAGATAGCGCAGCCGCCCGCGAACCTCGTCCAGCACCAGGCGGTCGGCTTCGTTGTCGATGCCATCGGCAAGCCCTTCGAAGAAAGCCAGGGCCTGGTCGATGTTAAGGGCGTAGATCCCGGCGATATTTTGGTCCCCCAGGCGATAGAGCAGGGTTTCGGGCTTGAAGCGGGCGCCCCGACAATCCGGGCAAAAATCGTAGCTGCGGTAGCGCGACAGGAAGACCCGCACGTGCATCTTGTAGGTCTTGGTTTCGAGCCATTGAAAAAAGCCCCGGATGCCGTAATAATCGTCGTTGCCGTCGATGATCGCCCGCTGCTGGGTTTTTTTGAGGCGGCCGAAGGGTACCTCCGTGGGAATGCCGGCCCGGCGGCAGTAGGCCATGAGATCGTCGAATTCCATCCGCAGATTGTCCGCCTCCCGGCGGCCCCAGGGTTTGACGGCGCCGTCGGCCAGAGAGCGGTTGCGGTCGGGGATGATCAGGTCCAGATCGATGTCGATCACCCGCCCGAAGCCCCGGCAGGTATCGCAGGCGCCCAGCGGGCTGTTGAAAGAAAACAGATTGGGCAGGGGCGGGTTGTAGTCCAGGCCGCAGCGGGCGCAGGACAGGCGGGTGCTGAAATCCTGGCGCCGGGCGTCCTCCGGCCAGACCGTCAATTGACCGCCGCCGAAACGCAGGGCCATCTCGAGGGAGTCGATGATCCGCTTGCGCCGCTCGGGGCGCAGCACAACGCGGTCGGCCACCACGTCCGGGGGCGGGTCTTCGGGGGCAAAGGCCCAGGCATCGATGTCCACCACCGCACCGTCGTGGTAGAGGCGGTCAAAACCCAGGCGCCGCAGGCTGTGGCGGATCGCCGCGGGGTTTCCCTCGTCCTCCAGCAGTCCGGCAACGAGGGGGAAGGTGATCACCAGACGGCTGCCTGTGGGCAAGCTTCGCAGGCGCGCCCAGATGGCCTGGGGGGTTTCGGGCACCACCGGCTGCCCGCAGGAGGCGCAGTGCAGCACCCCCAGCCGGGCGAACAGGATTTTGACGTAGTCGGTGATCTCGGTCATGGTCCCCACGCTGGAGCGCGAGGTGCGCACGGGGTCCTTGCGGTCGATGGCGATGGCCGGCGGGATCCCGGTGATCTCGTCCACCCGGGGCCGGTCCATACGATCCATGAACTGGCGGGCATAGGGGGAAAAGGTTTCCACGTAGCGGCGCTGCCCCTCGGCATAAAGGGTGTCGAGGGCCAGCGAGGACTTGCCCGATCCGCTCACGCCGGTTACCACGGTGAAGCGCTGCAGGGGGATATCCAGATTGAGATTCTTCAGATTGTGCTGGCGAGCGCCTCTAATCTTGATAACGGGGTCTTTCATTTTTACCTTTATGACGTATTCGGAAAAAGCCCGATAGCGGCGTTACGCTTCGCCCCTCGTCATTGCGGCGTACTTGAGTACGCCTCATTCCTCGGGGCTCGCAAGCCTTGCTATCGAACTTTTTACGAATCCGTCTGAATAGAATTTCTTTTGATTATGGCGTTTTTGGCTTCAATTGGCCGCGGTAGCATCAAAATCGCTGATGTTTGAGGCGATTTAAACCGGGCCCCGAAAAGACCGAAGACAATACTAACCATTGGCGGCTGAAATGAAAGCACCGCCAGCGACCAAAAAGGGGAATCGTCCGATAACGCCATGACACCGCCGCCGCAACCTATGCCGGACCATGACAACAACGGCAATGCCTGTTTGTCCTGCGGGACCCGCAGCGGCATGCGCCGACGGCGCTACTGTTCCGTGGCCTGCCGGCAGCGACTGCGCTACAAACTCCATTTGCGTACGGGGCTGCTCAGGGCGCTCAACACCCGTTATGCCACATTTTATTTCGATGATCGGGTCATCGTGCTCGATATTATGCCCAACGGTATCCGCGAAATTTACAGCTACCTTTGTGCCCGCCGTCAGGGCGCTACCCCGGCCGACGATTTTAGCCGCATGGCCAATATGCTGGGCAAGGCCTGGTGGGACGAGCGCCGCCGCACCAATAAAAAATATCTGGCCACGCAGCTTCTCCTGGATCAGGCCCGGCAGGGGGCAACGCCGGTCAACGCGGTCGTCCCCAAGGAGCACTGCCGCCCCTCGGTCAAGGCCCAAAGCCTGGTGCACCTCAAGATCAAGCCCGAAGCCCTTAACTCCACCCGCCTGGACCGGATCGTCAAAAAAGCCTATCGCCAGCAGGCCAAGCACCACCATCCCGACCTGGGCGGCAATGCCCGCGCTTTCCGCCGGCTCCACGAGGCCTACGAGGCCCTCATGAACTGGGCCGAGCACCCATCCTTCTATCGACGCCGGGGGTTTCCGGACAAGTGGTTTTATGATGGGAACACCAATCGGTGGGTCCAACCCATTCCCGCATCCAGGGGCCGGGATTGAGCCCCATGCGGCGTTCTCGCCCTTGGGGTTTCCCTCGACGTAGCGTCAGTTACGCCTGCGGGACCCCAGCGAGCTGCGGCCTTGCCTGGGGCTCAATCCGCCGCTTTCTTAACA
>JASFTA010000345.1:0-3727 GCA_050114115.1 Desulfobacterales bacterium
TTCAAGGAGGTCCCGGGCCTCTTGTCCGGTTCGATCCCATCCGCTGCGGATCTTGATCGTCAGGGGGGTCGCAATGGCGTCGCGAACGGCACGGAGCAGGGCGGCGGCACGCCGGGGACGGCGCATCAATGCCGCCCCGGCACCGGTTTTGACGATTTTTTTCACGGAACAGCCAAAGTTGATGTCCACCATATCGGCGCCGGCCGATACGGCCATTTGGGCCGCCTCGGCCATGATGGACGGATCCGTCCCAAAGATCTGAATGGCCAGGGGTTTTTCTTCCGGCGTGCTGTTCATGAGTTGCCGTGTTTTGGCCGAGCCGTAGACGAGCCCGTTGGCACTGACCATCTCCGAGTAAACCAGTCCGCAGCCGGCCTCTTTGGCCAGCAGCCGCAGCGGCAGGTTGGAAATGCCCGCCAGCGGTGCGAAGATAAGGTTGTTGTCCAGCTTCAGCGTTCCGATCTGCATGGCGATCACACCTCCGGGCCGTTCGCCGCCGGCGTGTTGCGGGGCGCCTGCGGCCGGGCATAGCAAAACAGACAGTCGTGATAACAGGGCTGCCGCTGATAGCTGCCGATGTCGATGGACAGATTGCAACCGCAGCCGGCCTTGACCCGCTGGCCGCGGTCGCGTTTGAGGTTTAAATGGTCCCCGTAGAGGCGCGCCAGGCGTTCACCCGGGATGCAGGCTCCCGATTGGATACCGTCAGCCGGTTTCAGATGCGGGCGCGTTTGATTTTCACAGCAGGTGCTCAGGCCAATGCCCCGGTCGCGTAAAGCCCCGGCCATGCGCTTCAACAGATGAACCTTGGTGGCCGTCGACGGGTCTTCGAAATGAATTCCGGCCCGGCGCGCGCGTTGTTGTACTTTGGGATACAGATCCACAAAGCTGGTAATGCACTGCTTTACGCCCGCTCCCGCGGCCGTGGCGGCGATGGTGGCCAGTTCTCCGAGGTTGTCCGTAGGCGTCGCTGCCGGTTTACAGCGGTAGAAACAGACGGGATCGAAGCGCCAGAACAGAATGTGCGCGCCAAAGCGGGCCGCCAGTTCTTTGAGCTGCGCAAGCCGATTGGTTAAGGGCGGGACATGGGGCTCCAGGGCGGGCGCCGTGGAATTGATGGTGAAATTGAAAAACAGACGATAGCCGCGCCGCTCAAGCTTTTCACCGATTTTTCGATCCAGAAACGGACCAAAGTTCTTGGACCACAACACGATGCTGTGGACCTCGTGGGGCCGGGCGGGGACCTCGCGCCGGCGACGGTTATAGGGGTTTTCGACCTCGAAGGCGCCCCGGTCGATACCCGCCATGAACCAGTCCAGATAAAAGGCGGGAATATCCGTTCGGCGGGAGGCCGACAAGATCGCCGGATATGGCGGGTCGGGTGAGGCCATAAAGATCGTTCCGTAGTATGACGGCAACGGATGACCGTTCAGTCTTCATTGTTTTTTCAGATCGGCCAGCGAAATGACCTTTCCGCGGCCGTCTTCGAGTGGGGCCGCCGGTGTCGAATCTTCGTCTTCCTCCTGCGCCTCGGCGGGATCGGCCGGCCCCTCGACTTTCTCCAGACGCATGCGCTTGCCGTCCATGGTGAATTCTTGACCGTTGATGTAAACATCTCGCAGGATCCAGGTGACGGTTTGCACCGGAACCTGCAGCATCAGCAGTGTGATATGATACCAGTCTGGCTTGACATCCGGTGTGATCGATTCGATCCGGGCGAACACCAGCGGGGTATCTTCATAGTGGATCAGGACCAGATCGTTTTCAACCGCCATGGTTAGCCCCCTTCCCGTTGCCGCGTTAATTCCACCCTGAAAGGCCTTAAAACCCCAGTTCACCATAAAAAGCAAGGCCTGCTATCCAAAGATCCGACGCGGCTGCTGATGCCCCCGGTTCATCGCCGTAAGAACATCCTGATTCCCGGTCGGTCCGGTTTACAGGCCGCCGAATTGTGATATAAAGATCATATGGTTGCATGCCATCAGATCATGACGACCGACGCTCATTTGATTGGACATGCAGTTGGCGGGTTACCGTTATCATCCGGGAGAAGATTCATATGAAAAGCAAAGTGTGGAAACTGATCGTCATATCCATGTTGACTGGGTTTTTCGCCGGCGTGACCCTTACGACGGCGTACGCCCAGAACGCGGCCGATCAGGCCCCCCAATTATTGATCAAGATTCGCGACATCAGTCAATTGATGAGCGACATCGAACAGTTGATGCCGCCTGACAAGGGTCCGGCCGCCGCCCAACAGATTGCCATGCTGCGCGGTATGCTCCAGGGCACCGACTGGATCGACCCTGACCGTTCCATCGTTGCCGCTATGGTCACGGGCGGGCCGGAAAGCCGCTGGATCGCGATGATCCCCTTTCTCACGGCCAATCCCAATTTTCAGATGGCTTACGGGGCGATTGCCGGTGAAGACTACTACGTGACCGCTTTTCCCCCGCAACCCGGCTTTGTTTTAAGCCCGAACTTCAAGGAGGCCCTGCTCAAAGCCTCCACGGCTTCTACGGCCAGCGACCTGGTGGTGGAGGCCGCCGCCAGCGAGCTTTTGACCGTGGCCGCTCCCAAATTCGCCGCCGCGCTCCAGAATAGGACGGCTTCGCAAGCGTCCCCGGGCCGCCAGACGGTGATGAGCGCCCAGGATACCCAGGCCATGCTCGACAATCTGTTGGCGACTTTCAAGCAGGTGGAAACCCTGCGGCTGGGCCTGGATCTGTCGGACAATTTCTTTACCCTGCAGTTCGATGTCGACGCCCTTCCCGACACGTTCCTGGCAGGCCTTCTGACGGATCAGGGCGGCAACACCCGCTTGGCCGGTTATCAGATCGAATCGCCTTTCCGGCTCCGGTCCCGGGCCTATAATGTGGCCGGCATGATGCAGCTGGTGGGGTCCGGACTGGGTCAGGTTTATCGTCAAATGGGCATCGACTTCGAAGAACTGGCGGAAATGACGAAAAGTTTTACCGGTGAGATGGTCGGTGGAATGCAACTGACGCCCAATGGGGCGGCTTATGAAATGGTCTATGTGTTTCAACCGGGCGTCGACGGCCACGACTTCATCACCAATGTTTACCTGCCCTGGTTCGAGCGCTACAACCGACAAATGGCGATTTTCGTGGCCCAACAATCCGGTCAAGCGCCTTCGTCGATCTATGAGCGCATCCCGGACAGTGTCGTGGCCGGGACCAAAGTGGTCGGCGTCAAAACCAACTTTGCGGCCATGATGCCGCCCAATGCGGGGCCCAACAATGTGTTGACCGAAGGCCAGCAGATTTTTGAAACACGGCTGGCGGCCGTTGGCGATCTCATGTTGATTACCTCCGATGACGTCATCATGGAAAAATTGATTGCCACCGCGCGCGGGCTTGAAGGCGCCCCGGCCCAGGGGCCCATGGCGCGCTTCGATATGGACCTGGGGACCTTTATGGCGGATATGCGCCATTTGATGCCGCCCGGCGCCGCCCCGCCGATTTGGCCGGACGATCTCGGGCGCGTGACGATGCAGGCCGAGATGCAGAACGGTAACCTGGCGACCCGCACGCGCTTTAATATCGACGACCTGAGCAAGTTGTCGGCGGCTTTCAGTACTCTGGCCGCCCAACAGGCCGGTGTGACGCCCGCCGCCGCCGCGGGCGCGGCCCCGCCGCCGGCGTCCGCGGCCGACACGCCCACGCCTCGGGAAGAAAAGGAACGGCCGGAGTACTGGTATGATCAG
>JASFTA010000346.1:0-3722 GCA_050114115.1 Desulfobacterales bacterium
CGCCCTCATCGGATCAGGCGAAGCAAAGGAGGCGGACGATGCGTTGGTTGCGCAATCTGATTTTGGCGGTGCTCATTGGTGGATTGTTGCTGCAGTCGACCGGATGCGCTTTGCTGCTGGTCGGCGGGGCCGCCGCCGGTGCCGCCGCGGCTGGTGTCATGTATCGCGAAGGTGAACTGCTGGCCGAACTGAATGCCGAACCACCGAAGGTTATCAAGGCCACCGAAAGAGCCTTTCGCGACCTCATCTGGACCAAGGAATCCGCCCAATCCAGCGCCACCGATGGCATGGCCACCGCCCGCACGGCCACGGGCAAGGAAGTTACCGTCACCGTCCAACGCCAAGCGGAGAACAAAAGCCAGATCGGCATTCGCATCGGTACTTTCGGCGATGAAAACCTGAGCCGTCTGCTTTACGATAAAGTCGAGTTTTTCCTCCAACATATCTAATGCCTCGGGCCTCAAACCAATGCGCCCCCTGATCGAAGCCCGCCACCTGGTCAAACACTATCATGGTGTTGCGGCCGTAAACGATATTTCATTTGAGGTATCGGCGGGAGCGTTTTTTGGCCTGCTGGGTCCCAACGGCGCCGGCAAGACCACGACGATCCGCATGCTTTACGGGTTTTCGCCCCTCAGCCAGGGGCGCCTGACCATTTTCGGCCGGGACATCGTCACGGACTGGCGCGCCATCAAGCACCGCATCGGCGTCTGCCAGCAGGACAACACGCTGGACCCGGACCTGACCGTCGAACAGAATCTCCTGATCTATGCCGGCTATTTTTCGATACCCACGGCCAAGGCCAGGAAACGCGCGGCCGAACTTCTCGATTTCTTTGCGCTGACCCACAAGAAGGACGCTCAAGTCATGGAACTGTCAGGCGGTATGGCCCGTCGCCTGATTTTGGCCCGTGCCCTGGTCAACCGTCCCGAACTGCTTATTCTGGACGAACCCACCACCGGCCTCGATCCCCAGTCGCGTTATCAGGTGTGGGAAAAACTGGCCGCCCTCAAGAAACAGGGCCTGACCGTTCTGCTGACGACCCATTATATGGAAGAAGCGGCCAATCTCTGCGATCGTCTGATGATCATCGATCATGGGCAGATCCTGGTGGAGGGTGCGCCGGATGAACTGATCGCCCAACATGCGGGGCGGCACGTGATCGAAATCGAAGGCGCCGACCAGGCCCTGCGCGAATTCATTGCCGACCACGGCATCCTGGTGGACGATCTCGGTGAGAAGCTGATGGTGTACACGCCGGAGGAATCGGAACTGCACCGCATCGTACGGGATCAATTCTGCACCGAGCGTTGCACCTTCCGCAACGGCACGCTCGAAGACGTTTTTCTGCGTCTGACAGGAAGGGAACTCCGGGAATGATTCAGCACAACGCCTTTTCGCTGCGGTTCCTGAGGGTCTGGCACCGCAATCTCGTGACCTACCGCCGGATCTGGAAAGTCAATTTCATTACCCCGCTCCTGGAGCCGCTGCTCTATATCCTGGCTTTCGGGCTGGGGTTCAGCGGGATGATCGGGACCGTGGCCTATGCCGGTCTGTCCCTGGACTACACCCGGTTCATGGCGCCGGCCCTGATCGCCACCGCCGTCATGTGGAATGCTTTTTTCGAAACGACCTACGCCTCCTTCGTGCGCATGTACTACCAGAAGACCTTTGACGGCATGCTGGCCACACCGCTCTCCCTGGAAGAGATCATCCTGGCCGAGATCGTCTGGAGCGCCACCAAGGCCGTGGGCGCCGCTGCGATCATGACGGTGGTTCTGGGCCTGCTGGGCTTTGTCCAATTGCCCTCCGGGCTCATGCTGCTTCCGGTGGCGCTTTTGGGGGGGCTGGCCCTGGGGGCCATCGGCATGTTCTTCACCGGCATCACGCCCACGATCGACATGTTCAACCTGCCCATCTTCTTATTTATCACCCCCATGTTTCTGTTCAGCGGCACCTTCTTTCCGGTCAGCAATCTGCCGGCCTGGGCCCAGCCCCTGGCACTGGTCTTTCCGCTCTACCATCTCGTCGAGATGACCCGCTGTTTTGCCCTGGGCGCCAGTGAAACCAGCCCGTGGATCAGCGCGTTATATCTATTGATGTTTTTTGGGGTTTTTGGGGGGTTGGCGTTACGTGCCATGCGCCGCCGGCTCATCACCTGACGGATTCATCAAAGGCCCAATCTCGGTGTTGCCCGGCGGCCTTCGGCGCTGCGGCGTACCTGGTGTACGCCTCACTTCTCAGGTCTTGGGCGCCTTGATATTGGGCCTTTGACGAATCCGTCCGTGCTTGGGGGATGGCAGTATAAGGGTCTGGGAGCAAGGATTGCATGGCTCGGCGTTGCCCGGCGGGCCTCGTTGCTGCGGCGTACCGATGTACGCCTCACGCCTCGGCCCTTGGGCGCCGTATTTTGGGCCTTCTGCGCAACCGTCCGTGCCTGGCTAAAGGAGGGGACATGTCCACGCGTGCGATTGGCTGGTTGCGTAAAAAGAAAATTGATTTTAGCGTGGTATCCTACGCGCACGCCGCCAAAGGGGCGGTCTATGCGGCCCGGGCCACCGGGTTTCCCCTGAATCAGACCATCAAGACCCTGGTGGTCGATCTGGGCGGTAAGTCCTTCGGGCTGGCCCTCATGCCCGGTGATCGCCAGTTGTCCCTAAAAAAACTGGCCCGGGCTCTGGGCGTCAAGAAAGCGGCCCTGGCGGATGCCCCGGCGGCCGAGCGCCTCACCGGTTATCATGTCGGCGGTATCAGCCCCTTCGGCCTGCGGCAAGGCCTTCCGATCGTCATGGAGCAAAGCCTGCTGGTCCACGATCAGGTTTTGATCAACGGGGGGCAACGCGGCGTGTTGCTCAAGATGGCGCCCGGGGACATCGCCGCAGGCTTGAACTCTCGACTGGGGGACCTGCTGGCGGACAGCGCCCCGGGAAGCGTCTGAAAGATCAACTTTGGGTCAGCCTTACTGCGTGTAGATCGGAACAGCAAGGACCACGATGATTTCATCGTTGAAGAGCATGGCCGGTCGGTTTTCCTCTTCGCGTCGCCCACGCGGGCGGAGCGGAAACGCTTGAAACGATCGGCGCTATCGTAGCGATAATTCAGACGTCGGTCAATGCGGGGGTAAGACCTTCGCCAGGCGTTGATCGGCAGCCATTCTTGACATGCCCGGGGCGATGCAATAGGCTCGCTTGGTTCGATACAAGGGCGAATTCACCCTTCCATCTTTGCCTGGCAAGCACAACCGGGGTGCGATGGCTTCCAAACCTAAACCCAAGCAGGATCGAGATCAACGCGATGGACGTGATCGCCGCGAAGTCAATCTGGGGCCGCCGGCGCTGGAGCGGCGCTCGGGACAGGACCGCCGCAAAAAGATCAAGATTCCCATCTTCGTGAAGTTCGTCGTTCTCTCGACCCTGCTGACGATCATCGTCAGTTCGATCATCAGCGGGGTCATCTTGCGCAAACAGGCCGAAGACTTCCGCGACCAGTTGATTACCATGGGCGGCAGCCTGATTCGGATCGTCGCCGACCAGGCCCCCGACAAACTATTGAATGAGGAAGATCTGGTTCTCTTCCAACTCGTCCAGGACGTGGCGGCGGAAGATCAGGTGGCCTTTGCCCAGATCACGGATGTCAAGGGGATCATCCGGGCCGACAGCCGCACTGAATACATCAACACGCCCTACCAGTCCCCCACCGGCTATCGTGATCTGGATATTATC
>JASFTA010000347.1:0-3718 GCA_050114115.1 Desulfobacterales bacterium
GATATCGGTATTGCCTTTGGCGCTAGCAATGATATTGACGAACAATTCGGGCGTCGAGGTGCCGAAAGCCACCACGGTCAAACCGATCACAAGCTCGGAGATGTTAAAACGTTTGGCAATTGCCGAAGCGCCATCAACCAACCAATCGGCGCCTTTGATCAACAATACAAATCCCACCACTAGTAGTAAATAGGTTAACACTTTGCACATCTCCTATTTCAGACTATACCGTCGATACGGTCTGGGCAGAATAACACGAGCGTGTTCAACCAATCGCAGCGTTGTGTAAACCGCAGGTGTAGCCGGCCTAGATCGAGAATTTCAAAAGCGCGAGGACGTCCGCAGGGGCCGCAAGATGCTGTTTCTGGTTGGAGATTAAATCCCCAACTTGACGAGGTGTATCAAATCCTTGAGCATGGCCGCGGCAGCGCCGGTGGGGGAGCTGTGGCCGCCGGTGGTGGTGATGCGGCCCATGGTGTCCGTGTCGTAGCTGATGCCTTTCTCCGACAGGTTGACACCAGCCAGGGGATGGTCGGCCGACAGGGCTTCGGGGGCCACTTTGACGACCAGACCGTTTTCCGCATGGCGGGCCGAGCCGATCAGCTTGATCACCTTGCCCGCTTTGCTGGCCGTGGCGATGTCGGCCGGGGTCACCCCGGTGATGCCGGTGGTCTCCACCGCGCCGGGGTCGAGGCTCAATTCGAAAAGGGTGTTGGCGATCAGGACGATTTTGTTGCGTGTGTCGAGGCCCTCCACATCCAGGGTGGGGTCGGTTTCGGCAATGCCCAGCCGCTGGGCGTCTTGCAAGGCGTCGCTATAGGGGCAGCCTTCCTGGGCCATGCGGGTCAGGATGTAATTGGTGGTGCCGTTTAAAATACCCTCGATGGCTTTGATGCGGGCGCCGGCCGTGCACAGGCGCCCCACGTCCAGGGTCGGCAGGGCGGCGGCCGTGGCAGCGCTGAAGCGGATCTGCACGCCCTTATCCCGGGCCCGTTCCAAAATGCGCCGGTAATCCAGGACCAGGGGCCCCTTGTTGGCGGCGATGATGTCCAGTCCGTTTTCGATGGCGGCCAAGAAATGGGTGCGGGCCGGCTCGCCGTCCTCTAGATTCGTGGGGGTGGTCTCCACCAGGATGTCGGCTTTCCCTTGGGCCAAAACGTCGGCGGCCATAAGGCCGGGGTGGCCAAAGCCTTCGAACTTTTCGACCGCCCCGCCGGCCTCGACGAAGTCCGATAGCGGCCCGGGGGGCAGGCCGGTATCTTCGGCCACGGCGGCCCCGCCGATGTCGACCACGGCCTGCAGCTCTATCTCCAGGTCGTACTGCGCTTCAAGATCGTGCTGCTTGGCTTCGAGCAGGCGGGCCAAGGCCCGGCCCACGTTGCCGAATCCGCACAGGATGATTTTTTTTACGATGGCCATCAGCGGTAGCTCCGGGCGATCAGTTCATGATAGACGGCGCCGTCCACCACCGCTTCGACCACCACCGGTCCCGGGGTCTGGAAGGCGGTTTCAAGCGCGCGGCGCAGGGTATCCGGGTTGTCGGCCGAATGGACCGGCACGCCGAAGATACGCTCGGCATCGATGAAACCGCGCGCGTAGAGGACGGATGTTCCGGGGTCGCACTGCTTCCAGCCCTGTTTGACCTCGATCAGGCTCAGCATTCGATCGGCCAGCACCAGGATGACGCAGTCCAGGGCCAAGCGGCGCGCGGTGATCAACTCGCCGGCCATCATGGTAAAGCCGCCGTCACCCGTAACGCCCACCACCGGGACTTCCGGGCGGCAAATGGCCGCGGCCAGGGCGGCCGGTACGGCAAATCCCATCGACGACCAGCCGTTGGTCATGAGTTGGCGCCCCGGTGCCGGGGTGGGCCAGAGCTGACCGATGAGGTGGGTGTGGGCGCCCACGTCGCAGGTCATGATGCCTTCGGGCGGCAGGACATCCCTCAGGATTTCCAGGGTTTCGGAAGGGCCCAGGCCGGCGCTGTTCGGTCGCAGGGCCTTGTAAAGCCGCCGGCGATGGGCGGCCAGGCGCTTAAGGTCCCACCCCGTGACGGCCAATTGGGTGGCGCCGAGATATCCCAGGGTGGCCGCCAGATCGCCCACGACGTTCACCGCCAGGCTCACCGAAACGTCCACGTCGGCGGGGCGGGTGTCCAGGTGCACCAGGGCAACTTCCGGCAGCCAGCTTTCGTAGTTGAACTCCACCGGGTCGTAGCCGATGCCCACCACCAGGTCGGCTTCGCGGATGACCTCGGCCATGAGGTCGCTGCGGGCATGGAAGAGAACCCCGGCGTAGAGGGGGTGGTCTTCGGGGACGAGGCCTTTGGCCATGGGCGTCAGCACCAACGGTGCCTGGAGTTTTTCAGCCAGCCTCAAAACCTGCGGCCCCAAACCCAGGCGAAGGGCCGTCAGGCCGACAGCCAGTAATGGGCGTTGGGCCTGGCCGATCGTTTCGGCCGCGGCGGCCAGCCGATCAGGCTTCGCAAGCGCCGGGGTACCCGGGGGTTCGCCAAGCGGTGGCGCGGCGGCCGCCTTTTGATCCGCCAGATCGCTGGGCAGACCGATGTGGACCGGTCCGGGTACTTCGGCGCACGCCGCCCGCACGGCCTCGTCGATCAGGGATTCGATGGTGGCGGCATCGGCCCGCACGGTTTGTTTGGTGATGGGCGCAAACAGGGCCTGGTGGTCGATGTTCATCTGCATGACCCGCCGGCGCATGGCGTCGGTCGGTTCGGTGGTGGCGGCGATCAGGGCCGAGCGGTCCAGATAAGCACACCCCACACCGGTGGCCAGGTTGGTGGCGCCTGGTCCGAAGGTGCCATGACACAGGGCCGGACGGCCGGTGAGCCGGTAGCAGACATCGGCCATGAAGCCGGCAGAGGCCTCGTTGGCCACCACCGTGAAGGGCAGGCCGCGTTGACGCATGGCTTCCATATAGGGGATCCAGGGGCCCCCCGGGATGCCGAAGGCGTAGCGGATATCATGTTCAATCAGGCGCTCGACAAAGCGCTCAGCGGTCGTGGTCATCGATTTCCTGTCTGCGGATGATGGACATTGATGGACACAGGGCTGTAACATAATCACCTGGCGGCCGCAACTGACGTCGGTTCGCAACATCCTCCGGGCAGGGGGGGCTTTGTCTTTGTGAGATAAGCTATCGTGCTCCGGGCGGCAATCCACCGCCAATTGCTCGGCCGACGACTTGTAATCGGCGCGCCGTTATTTTACATCCGGGTCCAGACCGCTTATCTTGGCAGTGATTGCCGATGCCGTCTTACGGGGGGTTGTATGGTTGCAAACTGGTCCAACGGTCAGGATCCCGGTGAATTCTACTCCCAGTTCAAGACCTACCACGAACTGATGCCGCATAAAGTGCGGGAGATCCTGCTGGTCTCGAGTCCCTATGATGCCTACATCATGGAAGAAGACGGTAGTCTGGCCGCACGCATCATCAACGAATACAGCGGGCTCAATCTGAGCCAGCCCCCGCGGGTGACGCGCACGGCCTCGGCGGAGGAAGCCGTGGCGCTGCTGGCGCACAAGTCCTTCGACCTGGTGCTGACCATGCCCTATCTGGAGGAGATGGACGCCTGCCGGCTCGGCGTGCGCATCAAGCAGCAGTGCCCCGACCTGCCCGTGATCCTGTTGGCCCACAGCATGCGCAGTATTGCGCCCCTGCCCGAAGACGGCCACTGCGAAGGTATCGACAAGGTTTT
>JASFTA010000348.1:0-3704 GCA_050114115.1 Desulfobacterales bacterium
GCGGGTTTGGCCCTTTACGGCTATTCGCGGCTGAGCGCGCCTCATGATGAGGATACCGCCCGCAAAACGCCGCCGGCCGAGGCCCCCTCGCCCCCCAAGGTCGAGATCCCTTCGCGCCCGAAGGCCGAGGCGGCCCCGCCCCCCAAGGTTGAGACAGCCTCGCCCCCGGCCGCCGAAGCACCCGCCGCCGCCGAAGCGGCGCCGCCCGTGCTCGCCTCCGAGTCCAGCGCGGCCGTGGCCGAGCCGGTAAGCCCGCCGAAACCAAATCTCACAAAGCAATTCCAGCTGGATATCAAGGCCATCGAGGATACCTGGCTCAAGGTCATCATCGACGATCAGAAGCCTGAAGAAATAATGCTTAAACCGGGTGACACCAGACAGATTGAAGCCCGGAACCAGTTCAATCTTCTCATCGGCAATGCCGGCGGGGTTGAACTGCAGCTCAACGGCTCGCCGGTGGAGGTGTCCGGGAAAAGCGGCCAGGTCGTCAATATCCTATTGCCCTGAAGGAAACGACCTCCGGCGCCAGGCTTGCGGCTAGTGCGTTGCAGCCCGCCGGGGGGGGCGGCCCCAGGCCGCCCTCGATAAGGATTTTGAAATCGTTTAGTGCAACTTTCCCCGGTCCGCCACCTGGTGTGGCGTGTCGGGATCAAAACCAACCGGCGCGGGTGCCATGTTAAACGGCAGCAACAGAATTCTGGTCGAAAGCGTCAAGCGTCTCCTGCGACGCGGGGCCACGACCAATTTGCGCAAAATCATCTCCAAGACGCATGCCGCGGACCTGGCGACGGTGCTCCCCTCCCTTTCCCTGGGCAGCCAGTTAAAGCTCTACAACCTGATCGACGATACCGAAAAAAAAGGTGATTTGTTCAGTGAGCTGGATGAAGACACGTTCCTGCCGCTCATCGAACGCATCGACCTGGACGATATCGTCAAGGTGCTGGAACTCATGGCCAGCGATGACGTGGCGGATTTGATCGGGCGTCTGCCGGAAGAAAAATCAGACGCCATCCTGGAGAAAATGAAACGGGAAGGTTCGGAAGAAATCGAAGGCCTTCTCAAATACGACGATGATACCGCCGGCGGTATCATGGTCACGGATTTCATGGCCTTTCAACAGGACACCACCGCCAAGGAAGCCATCGAACAGATTCAAACCGAGTACCATGACGTCGAGATGCCCTTCTATCTGTATGTCGTGGATGAATACGGCAAACTGGTAGGGGTCAGTTCCCTGCGTCAGCTGGTGGTGGTGCCGGCCGAAACGCCTTTGAAACAATTCATGACCACGGATGTCTTTACCGTGGGGACGGATATCGACCA
Organism: Desulfobacterales bacterium; assembly: GCA_050114115.1. Classification (GTDB taxonomy): domain Bacteria; phylum Desulfobacterota; class Desulfobacteria; order Desulfobacterales; family UBA5852; genus JABZFP01. The sequence continues at coordinate 1,324 of JASFTA010000348.1, forward strand.
GGAAGAAGTCGCCACGCTCGTGGCCCGCTATGACATCCTGGCCGTTCCGGTCGTGGACGAGACCAATCGCCTCGTGGGCATCGTGACCGTGGACGATGTCATCGACATCTTCCGGGAGGAGGCCACCGAGGACATGCTCAAAATGGCCGGCGTGGGGGAAGAGTATGTCGAAACCCAGGCGGTGCTGCGCAGTTCCAGGACGCGTCTGCCCTGGCTTTTGGCCAGTTGCCTGGGCGGGATCTTTGCCTTTTTCGTGATTGGCCGTTTCGAGGGCACACTGAACAGTTACGCCTACCTGGCGGCGTTTATCCCGGTCATCATGGGAATGGGCGGCAATATCGGCACCCAATCTTCGACCATCGTGGTGCGGGGGCTGGCGACCGGGCGAATCCATACGCGCGACTTCTGGTCGATTGTCGGCAAGGAATTCGTGATTGGATTGATTCTGGGGCTATTCTATGCGGTTCTGATCGGGACGGTGGCCCAGTTGAGTTACAGCATGTTTTTCCTGGCCCTGGCGGTCGGTCTGGCGGTGATCTGTTCGATGACGGTGGCGGCTATCGTCGGCTCCTGTGTGCCCCTCTTGATGGCCCGCGTCAATATCGACCCGGCCGTGGCCACGGGTCCCTTCGTGACCACGTCCATCGATATTATCAGCGTGTACTTTTATTTTCTGATCGCGACGACTTTTCTCGGTATTTGAGGCATGCCCGCGCTAAAGACGACCGCTATTTTGCTACGACGCGTCGATTTCGGTGACGATGACTTGATCCTGACGCTGCTTTCCCATGATCGCGGCAAAATCAGCGTGATCGCGAAGCATGCCAAGAAAAGCCGTAAACGCTTTGCCGGTGTTCTGGAGCTCTTTTCGGTCCTGGACATTCAATGCCGCACCGGCCGCACCAAAGGTCTGGCCGTTCTCGAGGAAGCCCAGCTCGTCGAGCCGCACGCTGCCCTGCGCGAGCAGATCCTCAAAACGGCTTATGCCAGCTACTGGGCGGAACTCGTTACGGCCTGGACCGAAGAAGATCAGCCGCTGACGTTTCTGTACGGCCTGCTGGTCTATGCGCTCGGTGAATTGAACGCCGGTCGGCAGGATGACGCGCTGCTCAACCTGGCCTTCCAAATGCGTTTTCTGGCGCTGGCCGGGTTGTGCCCGAATCTCAATTACTGCTGTGTCTGCCGGACGGATCTGAAAGATATCCATGCCACGGCCACGGGGTTTGATCTGCCCCGGGGCGGGCTTTGCTGCCATACCTGCGATCAGGCCGATGAACCCGTGTTGTGCCTCTCGCAGGGTACCATCAAACAATTGCAGTGGATCAGCGAAGGCAACCTGGCGCGGATCGGGCGTATTCGTTTTTCAGCCGCCGCCCTGAACGAAGCCCAGCATTTTCTGGAAGCCTTCGTGCCCTACCATCTGGGCAAGGAGCCGCGCAGCCTGAAATTTCTGCGGCAGATTCGCCCCCGTCTGGCAGAATCGTGATGCCCGAGGGCCGCCGACCGCGAAGGAAATAGTTTGCACGATGGATGACCGCATTCACCAGATCGTCACCCTAAACCATGTCCGGGCGTCCGCTCCCTGCCGGGTCGACCTGGGCGGCACGCTGGATCTGTGCACTTTCTACCTTCCGCTGCAACCGGTCGCTCCGGCCACCTTCAATATGGCGCTCGATCTGCGAACGATCGTATCCGTGGATGTGCATAGCGATGCGCGCGTGCGGATATCGTCACGGGGTTTCGAACCGGCCGCCTTCATTCCCCAGGAGGCCCCCTTCGACCATCCCCTGGGACTGTTTTTCGCCGTGGCCGCCCATTTCAATCTCCAGGGGCTGAGCATTCATATCGCCAGCGCCTCGCCGCCGCGAAGCGCCCTGGGCGGCTCGTCCGTTGCGGCCGTGGCGTTGATCGGCGCCCTGTCCGCGTGCCGCGGGCTGGCGGGCGGTCAGGCCTTGTCGCGGGATCAGATCGTGCGGCGGGCGCACATCATCGAAGAAAGTGCCGCCGGCCGTCCCTGTGGTATGCAGGATCATCTGGCGGCGGTTTTCGGGGGGATCAACACCTGGCACTGGGAAATCCTGGCCGATGGGCTGGGGGTGCGCCGGCAGTCCCTGGCCGGTGCCGCCGGGGACAACCGGCTGGCCGAACATTTTCTGGTGGCCTACGGCGGTCGACCCCACGCCTCGCACGATGTCAACGGGGTCTGGATTGAACGTTTTCGCGCCGGCCGCGACCGGGACCGCTGGCGTCGGATTGCGGACTGCGTGCGCCAGTTCAGCGCGGCCTTGGAACAGGGCGACTGGTCGACAGCCGCCGAGGCGATGAATACCGAAACGGCCATCCGCCGGGAGATGACCCCCGATGTGCTCGATCCTCTGGGG